>CADCQU010000138.1 GCA_902803635.1 uncultured Lachnospiraceae bacterium
CTTAAAACAGCCCTGTAATCCTGCCGTCCTCGTCGACGTCGATATTTTCGGCAGCCGGCTTCTTCGGAAGGCCCGGCATGGTCAGGATGGCTCCCGTGAGGGCGACGATGAAACCGGCACCCGCGGAAAGCTTTAGCTGCCGCACGGTGATATCGAAATCCTCCGGCGCGCCGAGGAGCTTCGGATCATCGCTGAAGCTATACTGCGTCTTGGCGACACAGACCGGAAGCTTCCCATAGCCCTGCCGTTCCAGCTTCGCAAGCTGCTTCTCCGCCTCGGCGGTAAAGACAACGCCCCGGCCATGGTAAATCTTTTCCGTCAGGGCTTCAAGCTTCTCCCGAATGCTCATCTCGTCCTCGTAAGCAAAGGTAAAGCCTTCCTTCTCCTCGCCGAATTGGAACACTTCCTTCACCAGGTTCTCGCCCTTCTTCAGGAAATCTTCAAAGCCCTCCTCAAGGAACGTATCCGGAGCCGATTTGTCCTCCGCCTTCTCTTCGCCTTCGCAAAGGCGGACAACCTCACGCGCAAGGGTCTCGCCGCCCTCGCCGCCCTTGGCCCACACTTCGGAGAGAGCCACGTTGACGCCGAGTTCCCGGCATCTTTCCTCTACGAGGTCGAGCTCGGCCTTCGTATCGGTCGGGAACGCATTGATCGCGACCACGCAGGGCAAATGATAGACCTCCTGGATGTTCGAAACATGCTGCAGAAGGTTCGGAAGACCATTCTCGAGAGCCTCCAGGTTTTCGTTCCCAAGGTCGGTCTTCGGCAGGCCGCCATGCATTTTCAGAGCACGAACCGTTGCGACGACCACGACCGCTGAAGGAACAAGGCCCGCGAGACGGCACTTGATGTCAAGGAATTTCTCCGCGCCGAGGTCCGCGCCAAAGCCCGCCTCCGTAATCACATAGTCACCCAGGCGAAGGGCCGTGCGGGTAGCCACCACGGAATTGCAGCCGTGCGCGATGTTGGCAAATGGACCACCATGGACGATGGCCGGCGTATGTTCGAGGGTCTGTACAAGGTTCGGCTTCAGGGCATCCTTAAGAAGAGCACACATGGCGCCTTCCGCATGGAGGTCGCCCGCCGTCACCGGCTTCTCATCCGCCGGCTTACCGTAGGTGTAGCCCACCACGATGCGGGCCAGACGCGCCTTGAGATCCTTAAGATCGTTCGCAAGGCAGAGAACCGCCATGATTTCAGAAGCCACGGTGATATCGTAACCGTCCTCGCGCGGTACGCCGTCGCCCTTTCCGCCCAGGCCATCCACGATGGAGCGGAGCTGGCGGTCATTCATGTCGACGCAGCGCCTCCAGGTCACCTTCCTCGGGTCAATCCCGAGTTCATTCCCCTGATAGATATGGTTATCCAGCATGGCCGCAAGCAGGTTGTTGGCAGCCCCGATGGCATGGAAATCGCCTGTAAAATGCAGGTTGATGTCTTCCATGGGAACCACCTGGGCATAGCCGCCGCCGGCCGCCCCGCCCTTAATGCCAAAGACCGGTCCGAGGGACGGCTCACGGAGGGCCACGACGGTCTTCTTGCCGATACGGTTCATCCCGTCCGCAAGGCCGATGGTGGTCGTGGTCTTGCCCTCGCCCGCCGGGGTCGGCGTGATGGCAGTCACAAGGACGAGATGCCCGTCCTTCCCTTCCTTCTTGAGGAGCGAGAGGTCGAGCTTTGCCTTGTATCGGCCATACCGCTCAATCGCCTCCTCGGAAATCCCGACGCGGGCCGCGACCTCGCCAATCTCAAGCATTTTCGACTGCTGTGCAATTTCAATATCCGTCAGATGCGCCATAAGGGTAACCTCCTAAAAAAACAGACACTTAACAAAGGATTAGCCTCCAAGAAAAGAAGGCTGCATCTAAGGAACTTTCACAGAATCCATCGAGCAACTCTTGCGGAACTTCCCGCAAAAATGTTCCAGTTATTTCCTTCAAGTTCCTAAATATTCACCTGGCTTCCCCGCCCTTTTTGACACGGCCCGCGTCAAAAAGGCGTCGCGGGACCCGGTCATAGAGAAGGCAGGTAAGCAGGGAATTGACAAAGAGGAGCAAAACCGACTGGGGCAGACGAAGGAACCACTGGGCGACGAAGGGCCGTCCATACATCACCGAAAGGCCGTAGGTGGTGATTCCCTGTGAAGTGATAAGCATGGTAAGCGCGATAACAAGAAGAAAACGGAGATACCGGAGCGCGAAGGCCCCCACACCGCCCCCCTTCTGCTTCCCGCGCGAAAGGAAGCCCACAAATAGGGCAGGAATGACGCCCATGAGGATGGCGCTCAGGCTGATGAACGGATTCGGCGCATAGCCGGAGATGAAACACCCCAGAAGATCGCCGAGGAAGCCGCAGATGCCGCCGATGACCGGGCCGAACCAAAGGCCCGCAAGAATGATGGGCACCGAACTGACCGAAATCCGGAGCGACTCCCCAATGGGAATCGAAACGAACCGCGAGAGCACGATGTTCATCGCCACCAGCACACCTGCAAAGGCCAACGTCTGGGCAGAGAAACGATTTTTCATAGAAAGCCCTCCTTCGCAAATGGATGTTGCTACATTCCTCCGAAGAGCTTTTCTTCGGAAGGAGCGGACGCGGCACTGTATCGCGGCCCCCATTTGCCCATTCAAAGACAGCCTGGAGCCTTCGTCCGCGGTCAACATCCCGTACACGCGGCACTTAACGCACAGAACCTACTCTACCTACCGTGGAAACTGCCTGTTTGGCCATTCTTTCGGCAAATGCCCTCACACCGTAACAAGGTCAAAAAACTGCAAATAGCAATTTCCAAATCGCTTGCATTATATAATGAAATACTACTTCTTACAAGTTCTTATTCCGTGCTTGGAAAATAGAAAATCTACGCTTCAAACTGCGAAAAACCATACAAAATGCTTGAATCGGCAGTGTTCCGGCACCATGAAGCCAGCTTATTTCCGGAACGTCAGCCCGCAGGCGTCACAGATTTCAAGGACGGCCTCGGCCCGGTTCAGGGAGTAGAAATGAATGCCGTTCACGCCCTGGATCATCAGCTCATAGACCAGCTTCACCGTGTACTCGATGCCCGCCTTCCGGAAATCCTCCTCGCTGTCGTTGTAATGACGGGAAATCAGCTCTGCAAGCTCCCTTGGAATTGAGCAGCCATTTGTCCCGAGGCACATCCGGATCACGGAATCCTTGTTAAGAACAGGCATGATTCCCACGTCCACGGGGATATGGATTCCCGCCGTCCGGATATCCGAGAGCCACCGCTTGAACTGCTCCGTATCGTAGCAGAGCTGGGTCATGATAAAGTCCGCTCCCGCGTCCTGCTTCATCCGAAGGTGGGCGATGTCCTGCGCAAATGTCTGTGCCTCGATGTGCTTTTCCGGTGCTCCGGCCATCGCGATGACGAACTTATCCCCGTACTCCTCCCGGAGGAAGCTGATGAGCTCGCTCGCGTGCGTAAAGTCGCCGCCCGTCCCCTCCATCCCCTTCGGGATGTCCCCGCGAAGGGCCAGGACGTTGTCAATACCGAGGGAAAGGCAGGCGTCCATTTGCCGCCGGATATCGTCCCTTGTATTCTTTATGCAGGTAAAATGCGAGAGCGGCTGTGTCACGCCAGATTCCTGAATTGCACGGCAAATCTCCATGTGGCGACCGGCATTTGTCCCGCCCGCCCCGTAGGTGCAGCTGATAAAATCCGGTTCCTGTGCATACAGCTTTTCCAATACCTCCAAAAGGGGTTCCAGCGGCTTGTCGGCCTTCGGCGGAAACACCTCGAACGACAGGCTCATGCGATTTTTCATAATCTCCGGAATCCTCATATTCCTCCCTCTCTCTCAAAAATAATATAAATGTAACAGTTCGTTGTTTTTATATTCATATTTTTATGCTATACTAGGAAAAATCTGTGTTTTTGCCTTCTTTCACGTTTCCTTTACTGCATTCGGGGTTCATACACAGAGATTCTTGTAATAATTCGAGGTTCTTTTATGGATAACTTCCTTATGCTTAATAACGGAATGCAAATGCCGCTTCTGGGGCTCGGTCTCTACCGCGCAGTTGGTTCGGACGAAGCGACAACCGCGGTCACCAACGCCGTCTCCATGGGCTATCGGCTCTTCGACACCGCCTCCTCCTACCGAAACGAGGAGGAAGTCGGCACCGGGATCCGAAGCTGCGGCCTTGCACGGGAAGAAGTGTTTGTCACGACAAAGCTCTGGAATACGGCCCAACGCCTTGGCAACATCGAAGGGGCATTCAGCCGCAGCCTTGAGCGCCTCGGCCTCTCCTACGTGGATTTGTACCTGGTACACTGGCCGATTCCCGGGCTGATTCTCGATACATGGAAAGTCATGGAGGAGATTTACCTCTCCGGTCGCGCCCGGGCCATCGGCGTCTGTAATTTTGACGAGGCAGAGCTTTCCGAGCTTCTGGAACATGCGGGCATCGTCCCGGCCGTGAACCAAATCGAGTACCACCCGCTCTACCAGCGCCCCGAGCTTCTCTCCTTCTGCCAGGCAAATGGCATCGCCGTACAGGCTTCGTGCCCGCTGGCGCGCGGAGCGTACCTCAACAGGGAACCGCTCGTCAAGCTCGCGGAAAAATACCATCGTTCCCCCGCGCAGATCGGGCTCCGTTGGCTCGTCCAGAAGGGCATTTCTGTCATTCCGAAGAGCACGAGCCTCGACCGCCAGCTGGAAAACAGCCAGATTTTCGATTTTACCCTCCTTGCGGAGGAGATGGCAATCATCGACGGACTGAGCGAGCATTTCTCCGTTCTCAACCCACCGGAAGACCTTCTGGTATAAAGAGGGCGTTTGCCCCCTTTACCCTATTCCCGGCAGCTCCTTTCTGGAAGTGCCGGGAATTATTTATTCCCGCCAGCTCTCCGGCACTTCCTCCCCGGAAATGCCGGGGGACTTTTTTATTCCCGCCAGCTTTCCGGCAGTTCCTCCTCGGGGAACTCGGTCTCCATCCTACGTTCCCGGAGCATGAGGTCCGAAAGCGCAAGCTTCGTCGACTTTCCGTTAAAGAGCACTTCCATAACCTCAGCCGCAATGGGCAGCTCGACACCGTACTTTTTTGCAAGCCCGACGGCCGCCTTCGCGGAGTAGACGCCCTCGACAACCTGGCCGACCTCCTTCATGGCTTCCTCCATGGACAACCCTTTGCCAATCAGGATGCCCGCCTGGCGGTTCCGGCTGTGCATCGAGGCGCAGGTCACGATTAGGTCTCCAATCCCCGAAAGTCCGGATAAGGTCTCCTTGCGGGCCCCCATCTTGAGGGCCAGCCGGGTAATCTCATGCATCCCGCGTGTAATCAGAGCTGCTTTCAGGTTGTCGCCGTAGCCCATGCCATCGGCCATGCCGGCCGCGAGGGCAATGACATTTTTCAGCGAGGCGCCAAGCTCTACCCCGAGAATATCCGGGCTCGTATACACGCGGAAGACAGGGCTCATAAATATATCCTGTACATATTCTGCCATTTGCCGATTCAGGGAAGCGGCGACAATGGTCGTCGGCAGGCCACGGATGACCTCCTCCGCATGGGAGGGACCACAGAGCGCAGCCACAACCGCGCCGGGAAGGATTTCCTCCAGAATGTCTGCCTGGGTCTTAAAGCTGCCATCCTCGATTCCCTTGGTAACCGTGACAATTCGCTGGCCCTCCTCGATGTAGGGGGCCATTTTTACTGCCGTGGGACGCGTATAGGGCGAGGCGACCGCCATGACGATGAGGTCCTTCGCCGTCACCGCATCCACGATATCCGCCGTGAACGTAATCCGCTCCGAGAGCCGCACGCCCGGAAGGTTCGGATGCTCCCGTTTGGCCGTAAGCAGGTCCGCCTCCTCCTGGAAGGGACACCACATACGGACAATATGGCCGTTGTCAGAAAGAAGCCTGGCAAGCCCCGTCCCCCATGTTCCCGATCCTATCATTGCAATATCCGCCATAATACCACCCTCCACTGTAAATGCATTCTTTACACAACTTTTCTTTTACGACGATGCCAATCCATGGATAGCCAGCAACGCTAAATAATTAACCTATCAACTCTTGTTCTTCTTAGAAAGGTAGGTCTTCCGCTCGGTTTTCGTAAGGAGCCTGCCGATATTCTCCCGATGCTGGAACCAGGCGATGGCCACAATCACCCCGATGAGCACACACATTTCCGGGTAGAGAGCCATGGGGACAGGCAAGCGCCCCATAAGCCCCAGCACGATGGCGGCTACAAGGAAGGAGAACGTCGCCAGCAGGCTCGCCAGCGAGACGTAGTGCGTGATCAAAAAGATAATGATGAAAACAACAATCCCGATCAGGAAGAGCTTCCAGGAGAAGACCAGCACAATGCCGGCGATGGAGGCAATCCCCTTGCCGCCACGAAACCCCATATAAAACGGGAAGCAATGACCGAGGATGCAGCCAATTCCCGCATAGAGTCCGAGAATCGGGGCCAGCGGAGGTGCCAGGAGGCTGATGAGGAAGCGGCCGACAAGGTAGGCTGCCACGGCCTTTAAAATATCGCCGAGAAGAACAATGAGCCCCGCCTTCGCCCCCATCGTGCGAAGGGCATTTGTCGTGCCCGCATTTCCCGACCCCTTCTCACGGATATCGATACCATGCATTTTCCCAAGAATGTACGAGGTCTGAAACAGACCGAAAAGATAACCAACCGCGATTGCCAAAATTCGAGCGATCATTTGTAACTCCCTCCTGAAACCGTTCCTTTACGGCCGCATTGCAAAAGGTCTTCGCATTCGCCCAAAAGAACCGGTGCTTCTTTGTCTCGTATCAGTTCTCCCGCCCGCCATCCTTTTCGGTACGTTCGCGGATGATGAAGCGAAGCGATGTACCGCGGAAATCGAAGGATTCCCGAATCTTGTTCTCGATGTAGCGCTGGTAGGAGAAATGCATGAGCTTCTTATCATTCACAAAGATGATGAAGGTCGGCGGGGCAACCGCCACCTGCGTCATGTAGTAGAGCTTCAGCCGCTTTCCCTTGTCCATCGGCGGGGAATTCAGGGCCACGGCCTCCGCCAGGATCTGGTTAAGAAGTCCGGTCGTAATCCGCCGGTTCTGGTTCTCAATGACAAGGTCGATCGCGTCGAAGAGCTTTGGCAAACGCTGTCCGCTCACGGCGGAAACAAAGAGGATTTCCGCATAGGGCATATAGGCAAGAATCTGGCGAATCCTTGCTTCGTATTCCCGCGATGTGTTCGTCTCCTTCTCCACCGCATCCCATTTGTTCACCGCCACGACGATGCCCTTGCCGCGGTCATGCGCGATGCCGGCGATTTTCGCATCCTGCTCCGCAATGCCCGTCACGGCATCGATCACAAGCACCACGACATCGGCTCGCTCGACGGCGGTTACCGTGCGGATGATGCTGTACCGCTCCAGTTCCTCCTTCACCTTGCTCTTTCGGCGAAGACCGGCCGTATCGATGAACACATACTCCTTCTTATTAAATGTCACCTTCGTGTCCACGGCGTCGCGGGTCGTCCCGGCGATATCCGAAACGAGAAGGCGGCTCTCCCCAAGAAGGCGGTTGATCATGCTGGATTTTCCGACATTCGGACGGCCGACGATGGCCACCCGTGGAATTTTATCTTCCGAGTCCTCCTCGTCACTGGCGGCTTCGAAGTCCTTCGTCACCTCGTCCAGAAGCTCGCCGATGCCCTGCCGGTTGGCACTTGAAATTGGCACCGGATCACCAAGTCCCAGCGAATAAAATTCATAGACGCTCGCCTGCTGCTTTGCAAAGCTGTCCACCTTGTTGACAACCAGCACGACCGGTTTCTTTGCACGGCGCAGCATGTCCGCCACGGAGGAATCCGCATCGACCAGGCCGTCTCTCGCATCCACAAGGAAAATAATCACGTCCGCCGTGTCGATGGCAATCTGCGCCTGCTCACGCATTTGTCGGAGCAGGACGTCCCCGGACTCCGGCTCGATTCCGCCAGTATCAATGAGCGTGAATTCATAGCCCGTCCAGCTTACCTCCGCATAAATGCGGTCGCGTGTCACGCCGGGCGTATCCTTTACGATGGAGATGTTTTCACCCGCGAGAGCGTTAAAGAGCGTCGATTTTCCTACATTCGGCCGTCCGACGATTGCAACAATCGGTTTGCTCATACTCCCTCCCTTCTTAATCCCAAATCTTCCAGGGGGCGCTTCCATCCGCCCAGAGGCCTTCGAGAAGATTTTTCTCCCGAAGCGTGTCCATGCACTGCCAGAAGCCTCTGTGGCGGTAGCCATTCAACTGTCCCGTACGAGCCGCCTCCGCGAGCGGATATCGTTCCAAAATGGTCTCATCATCCCGAAGAAGTTCAAAAATCGATGGTTCGAACACCATGTAGCCCGCGTTTACCCAGCCGCCATCCTTCTTCTTCTCACGGAAATTGGAGATTCCCCCGTCCGTATCGATATCAAGAATACCAAAACGCCCTGGCGGCTGCACCGTGGTAATCGTCGCCATGCGCCCGCCCTTCTTATGGAAGGCGAGCAGATCCGGCACATTGATATCCGCCACGGCATCCCCGTAGGTAAGGAAAAATGTCTCGTCCCCGATATAGGGACGGACGCGCCTTACACGCCCCCCTGTCATCGTCCGGAGTCCTGTATCTACCAAAGTCACCTTCCAGGGTTCCAGATAGTTGTTGTGCACGATCATCCGATTTTCCTGCTCAGTAAAATCAAAGGTGATATCACTGTTGTGGAGGTAGTAATCGGCAAACCATTCTTTAATTACATGTTGTTTATATCCGCAGCAAATAATAAATTCATTATATCCATAATAGCCGTACATCTTCATGATGTGCCAGAGGATTGGCTTATCGCCAATCTCGATCATGGGCTTGGGCTTCCAAATGCTCTCCTCGCTGATGCGCGTCCCAAAGCCGCCGGCAAGAATCACTACTTTCATCGGTTCTTCCCCCTATTCCTCGTCCTACGAACGAATGGCCAGCGTTCAGTTTTTCCGTTCCTCATCCTGGGAACGTCTGCGCGCTTCCTGGCGTTCGATGTACTTCTGTGCAGCATCTTTCACCGCCGGGGACGGACCTGCACCGTATGTCGGCTCTTTTGCAGAGCGCTTTTGTCCACGTACATCGGAAGCGCCCTCGCGGGATCTTCCGCCTTTTCCGGAATTATCCGCCCCGGAGGCACGCGCCTCTCTCGCCTTTTCGTCCGCCAACGCACGGCGACGAAGCTCCTGCTTCCGCCGCTTCGCCTTCTCCGCCTCCACCTTCGCACGGTGCAGCAGAATGGCGAAAACGATGACCCCGATGGCGGCAAGGATAGCGATGATAACAAGGACAATAAAGAGGATACCCGTAATGGACCCACCCTTTTCATCCTTTTTCGACGGGTCCGTCTTCGGAGCAACCGTCACATTTGCCGCAGAGCTTTCCGCCTCTTTCTCAGCTTCGGCCGACGTGGGCTCCGGAGAAGGCGTGGCCGTCGGTCCGAAAAGCTCCACGTGGTAGGCCTCGGCATTTTCCGCGGACATCACGACAAAGCCGACGGTACGGCCATCAAGGAGATACTCCCAGCGGACGAACTTCCCGTCCTCCGTCTCGTACGGCTCGCCCTCGTTAAGGACCAGGCGGTCAGCAGAGACGCCCTTTGGCAGGAGCGCACGGCCACCGGAAATCGTATATTCCGGTTTTCCAACTTCCACGCTCTGGTAATTCGCAAAACCGAAATCCATCATACGAATCGTATCGTTCGCCGCCGTCACGGAGTCCGGCTCATGGAGAACGACGGCCACAAGGTCAAGCCCGTCGCGGGAAGCCGACTCCACGAGCGTGTTCTGGGCGGCATCTGTATAGCCCGTCTTGCCGCCGATAAGCCCCGGGTAGGCATAGTTCTCATCCACCAGCAGAAGATTATGGCTCGCAAACATGCGGGTCTCGCTGTTGAGGTTGGTCGGCGGGATGGCATACTCCCTGGCCTGGCAAATGGTCCGGAACTCGGGATGCCTGATTGCCTCCGCCATAATCAGCGCAAGATCATAGGCGCAGGTCCAGTGTTCCTCATCGGGCATTCCGCAGGCACTGTGAAAATGCGTGTTGCGCGCCCCGAGGGAGGCCGCGCGGTCGTTCATCATCTGGAAGAAATTGTCGAGGGAGTTTCCGCCAATGTGGTAGCCCACCTGGGTTGCCATGTCGTTGGCCGACTTGAGCATCGTCCCGTAGAGAAGCTGTTCAAGCGTGAAAACCTCTCCCACCTGGGTATAGAGGTTCGAGCTTCCGCTGACAGCGTACTGGGTTCCCTCCGCCGTCATGGCCACCTGGTCCTGCAGGTTGCCATTTTCAAGGGCAAGGAGGGTGGTCATGATCTTTGTCACCGAGGCCGGATACATTTTCTGCTCCATCCCTTTGTCATAGAGCACGATCCCGGTGTTCGCGTCGATGAGGCAGGCGGTATCTGCGCTCACGCCATCCCAGAAGCCGGGCCACTCCACCGGCGTTTCGTCCGGGGACTGCCCTTCCGCATCCGTGGCGGCAAGGGTTTCCGCCGCCTGGCCGTCCGCAGTCAAAACCTCGGCGGTTCCTTCCTCCGCCAGGACGGGTACGAGTCCCGCCAAAACAAGAACCACCGCCATAAGAACCGCCAGAGCGTTCCCCGCAAATCTTCCGTATCTCATAATGCTCTCATTCTCCTCATTCTTTGCCATTAAGCTCCTCGCCAAGGCCGCTCTCCACCGCCTCGACAATGGCCGAGAGGGCCATCTCCTCGTCCGGCCCGTCGCAGACCACCTCGATCTCGTCCCCCGCCTTCACGCAAGCGCCAAGCACCGACAGAACACTCTTTGCATTTGCCGTGGTATCTCCGCAGGTAAAGGTCACAAGGCTCTTGTACTTCAGCGCCTCCTTACAGAAGAAGGCAGCAGGCTTCAAATGCAGCCCGGTAGCATTTTTCACGACCACTTTCTTTGCAACCATACGTCCTTCCTCCTTCTCTTCCATCTTCCCGGAAGCAGTATCCTTACCCGGAAGACCAACATCCGTTTTTCCTTCTCGCACATGCCCCTGTCTTACAGATCTTTCTCCGACTTGCCGGAATCGGTGCTCTTCATGCGCGAAACCGTGACCGACACCTTGGGTGTCTCCACCAGCTCTAAGCCCTCCGGAAGCGTGACATCGACCGGATACTCGCGGGTTCCGACAAGCGCCGATTTCAGATCCACCACCGCCTTGATATCCTCCTTCGAAAGCGTGGACAAGGCCTCCTCCGGGCCGCTGATCTTCAGCTCGATCTGGCTCACATCGAACGCGCTGATATAGTTCGATGGAAGACCGACCGCCCTGATATCGCGCGTATTGTACGTGAGGGAAACGCTATTGTACGGCAGAATCCGCACGTCGAAAACCACCGTGCTGCTGACATCCTCCGCCAAAGCAATGCCTTCCGGCAGGTAATTCCGGATATCCACCTTCGTCTCAAAGTCCGCAGACTTTCCGGTAACATCCAGAGCCTCGTCATCCAGCACGTAAATCGTGTTCCCTTCCTCCCGAAGCTCCGCAATGCGCTCGCTCGAAGCGGCAATGGTAAGGGTATCCGGGGTGGCCAGTACCGCCTTTACCTCAAAGCCAGCGGCAGGTTCGCCGTGCGGTACCCCCACAATCTTGACATTGCTGACGACACGGTAAAGCTTTGCGTACACCGAAATGCTGGCCGGCGTCCTGTTGAAGGACAGGTAGCTCATGTCGGTCTCGTCAAATTCCTCTCCGTTCTTGTCGATTACATGGAACGTGGGTATCAAACGAGCGTCCTCGTCAAGTCCTGTCACGTCCACCACTGCCGTCACGCGATCAATCTTCTCAATCATCGATTCCGGCCCCTTGACCGTGATGGTTTCCGGGGAGGTCGTCAGCTCGCCAATCTGGTAACCGGTCGCAGGACTCGTCTTCCCCGTACTGGGGGTAATGACAAACTCGCTGCTCTTCATGTCTTCGAGCTCGATAATTATGTTCCGCGGGACCGCCATGATGTTGTCCTGGGAAATGCCGGTAGCGGATACCCGGAGGGGGACCATGACCGGGGAGGAATCCATGTCGATAATCTGTGTAAGATCCGCGATCACACTGATGTTCTGCGGCTTCAATGCCTCCACGACGGAGCGGTTGGCCTGCACCGTCACCGAAACGCTGGAATACCCGGGAGCAATGCGGTAGGATTTCCCAAGGCTCTCAATATAAGACTGGTTGATAACGGTCACCGGAACGTCCCGTATGGTTTTTGTCAGGATGGGGTCGTTGACGTTTACGATGATCAGCCAAATGCCGATTGCCAGAAGAATGGACGCAATCTTCAGGCCGGGGTGCGAAAGCAGTGATCTCTTCATTCCTTCTCCCGTCCTTTCCAAATGCGGAATTTCGAACCGGTGCGGTCCTTAAGCGTCCGCTTCTGTACGTAGTGAAGCTGCTCACGAAGCTCACTGGGCGTAACGCCGGTTACCAGCTTGCCCATGAAGGAGTAGGACACGCGCCCCGTTTCCTCCGAGACAATAATGGTAAAGGCGTCGCTGACCTCGCTGATTCCAAGGCCTGCCCTGTGACGGGTTCCATACTTCTTGTTGATGGAGTCATTTTCCGAGAGCGGCAAATAGCAGGTCGCCGCCAGAATCCGCTCGTCCCGCACGATTACCGCGCCATCGTGGAGAGGCGTGTTATGTTCAAAAATGTTGATGAGAAGCTGTGAGGAAATTTTCGAGTCAAGGGCGATCCCCGTCTCGACAAATTCCGTCAAAAAGATATTCTGCTCGATGACGATGAGGGCACCTGTCCGCACCTCGCTCATCTCGTTGACCGCCCGGATGATCTCGTTAATGACGGCGTCCGAGAAACGCTCCTTCACGTCATGGCTGGTCTCAAAAGGTAAGATGCTCCGGAGAAAGCTCCGTCCGCCCAAAGATTCCAGGGCCCGCCGAAGCTCCGGCTGAAAAATGATGACCAGCGCGATGAGGGCGATGGAGGCCAGATTCTGGAAAATCCAGAGAATGGCGGAGAGCTGCATGACCCACGCAATGATAATAAAGAGCCCTACGATCAGGATGCCCTTTAAAAGCGTGTACGCCCGGGTCTTTTGAATCCAGGCCATGAACATATAAAGTAAAAACGCGATAATTGCGATTTCGATAACATCGTTCACCTGTATCTTCGGTATGTACAGGCTCGACAAAATATTTCTTATTTGTTCCAGTATCGCTGTCACGAAAAGGCCTCCCCGTTACAACTTCTCCAGAGAATCTTCCAGTTTTCCCTCGAAGTCTACATCTGCCATATCTTCCGGAAGGAGAGGTTCCGCCTCCGGGACCTCTGGCAACTCGGCGGCATCCTCCAGCCGCTGCTGGTAGGACTGACGCTTCGGAACGACGCGCACGTAATAATAATAATCATCGTCCATAAAGTCGAAGCTCTCCGCCCGCTTAAAGTCTGGCGCGAACCAGAAGAACTGGAGCAGGCCGCCGATAAGTACCGTGAGAAGCACGCTAAGAAGGCTGGCTCCAATCTGGAAGCTCTGGCCTAGCGCAAGGTGGCCAAGCTCCAGGAAGAAGGCGCAGGTCAGGCTTCCAAGGATAACGCCCACAAAAAATGCATGGGCGATTCCGGTACGGCGAATTCCGTAGGTCACAATAAATGCGGCTGAAAGTGCCAGAATCTCGATGACCACCCCCGGATCGGCAAGAACCTCGCCGAGGAAAAGGCGGATGCGGGCCGGATAGTCCCCGGCGGGAAGCAGTGCCAGGGCTTCGATGCTCCCGGTCAGCCCAAGGAGGACGTGGTAGGCGATGCTCCCACAGATAATGGCCAGGATGGACGACGGGCGTCTCCGAAGACCGCAGCACACAGGAATAAGGGCAGGCAGCCCAAGCGCAAGGGCGGGAGGTGTCAGGACCAGGGCCAACGCATCCTCTGGCACAAAGCGCAGGAAAAGGCAATAGAGCGTTGCATAGAGAATAAGAAGGACCAAGCCCGCGTCCGTACCAATCGTGAAGGCAAAGCCCACCGAGAAGAGGCCGACAAGAAGCGGCAGGGCGCGCATGGGAAGCAAGGCCCCGAGTAATGATGCCAACAGGATTACAAAAATGTTCGCAAAAATGCTCTCATACCGGAACATTTTCGCAAGTCCCAGAAGCAGGAACAAAAGGAGAACGAAACGCAGGAGCATGTCCGCATACGATGCCGTGCGGGCATAAAAAGATTCAATTTTTTCCCGGACTTCCAATAATTTCGTCATGGTTATGAGCAGGAAAGTTCCCGCAGCCTCCTTCGATATTTTCTCTCCACCCTCTTTGCCTCGTCATAGTGCTTCGCCGCCAGATGTCCCTCGATAACAAGGTAGACGACCAGGAAGCCCGCATAAACCAAGGCAAGAACAACCCCGATCTGGCGCAGATTCAGGACTTCGATGCTGTCCATGATTGCCTCCATGTTGCCGAGGGTAAGGAGGAGGAACAGGCCGGCAAACCCGATGGTCGTCAGAAAGAAGCTCAGAATCAGATGGACTACAATATAATCCGACCGCTTGTAGCGGCAGATTTCCAGCGCCCGTCGATCTTTTCCGGACGAAATCCGGGCCAGTTCCGTCATTGTTCGTATTCGTCGAATATTCAAGACTCTTCTCCCAGTAGATACAAAAAAAATCGTTTGCCTTTAATACTGTACCATAAATCCGCCGCCAATGCAAACCGTGAGGAAGAATACTGCGGGAGTTCCGCCGGTCAGAAGGACGGCCGCGGCCGCATCAAGCGTCGCACCGGTCGTATAGATATCATCCACCAACAGCACGGGCACTTTGGGCGCCGGTTCACCCAGCTCCATGGCCGCAGCAAGAGCCTCCCGCCTCTTTTCGGGCGTAAGCTCCTTCAGCGGCGGCGTCTTCTTCGTTCGCAGGAGGACCTTCGGCAAATGCATAAGCCCCGAAAGCTCCGCTATCTTTGCGGAGAGAACCTCCGCCTGGTTGTAACCGCGCTCGCGCAGCCGCTTCTTATGGATCGGGACAGGAAGCACCGCACGGACCCCCCAGTCGAGCAGACTGCTTTCGGCCTCCTGGAAAACCTCCTCCGCCAGGACCTCCCCGTACTCCCGCCGTCCCTTGTACTTAAAGTAGGACATCGCGGAGCGCATCGTCTCGTCATAGAGAAAAACGCCCTTCCCCCGCGTAAATACGTGTGGATTTTTCCGGCAGTCCGGGCAAATGCGCTCCCCATCCTGCACGGGCTTCCCGCAGACATGGCAACGGGCCGTCCGGATGCGCGGAAGCCTTCCCCGGCATTCCGGGCAAATGCCCAGCCCCGGCGGGGCTGGCGCGTGGCAGACGGGACAGCGTCGCGGGAACAGAAGGTCCAGGCAGAGGCTGCCCAACCGTCTTCCGCTTTTTTCCTTTCCCTCCGTCTTCTGCATCTGCGCGCCCCCTCTTCCAATCTGTCAAAAACTGATACGCTTCTGTTATTTTTCTCGCCCTACAGCAGGGTTCCTCGCAGTGAACGGGAAGAAAGACGCTTCCAACATCCCATGCTATCCATCAGGCTTCCTCCTCACGCTCGGGATGAAAGACACTTTCCATGTTTCCCTGCTATCAATCAGGTTTTCTGCCCGGGATGAACATACTCCCAGTTTTCCAGGATTCTTTCGCGAAGCGAGGTATAGCGAAGGCTGTCCTGCCTGTTGTCAATCATCATCTGCACAGTCTCCTCGCTTCCCAGGATCACTACGCAGGACTTCGCCCGTGTCACCGCCGTATAGAGGAGGTTCCGGGAGAAAAGGAGCTTCGGCCCGCTAAGTAACGGCAGCAGGACCGCCGGATATTCGCTTCCCTGAGATTTGTGAATCGTCACAGCATAGGCCAGTTCCAGATCCTCCAGGCACCCGTAGGGATATTCGACGAAGCGCCCGTCATCAAACTCAATCGTCATGTAACTTGCGGCATGGTTCATCTGCCGGATAATGCCGAGATCCCCATTGAAAATGCCCTCGCCCTGATGAACCGGGGTTCCGTAGCGGCCCCGTATCTCCCAGACAAGCTCGTAATTGTTGCGCACCTGCATCACCTTGTCGCCCTCGCGGAAAATGCCCTCGCCGAAAGCCTTCTCGGCCTTGGACGGATCCGCCGGGTTCAGCTGCGCCTGCAAAAGGACGTTGAGCCGTTCCACCCCCAGAGGGCCTTTGCGCATGGGCGTCAGAATCTGGATATCGTAAGGGCGGGCATGCACGTACTTCGGCAGCTTCTCCCGGATGAGCAGGATCATGTTGCCCACGATGTGATCCACGTTCTGCCGGCGCAGGAAGAAAAAGTCGCGGCTCTTGTTGTCGAGACGGATTTCCTCCCCCCTGTTGATGCGGTGGGCATTTGTCACGATGTCGGATGCGGCCGCCTGCCGGAAAATGTGCTGGAGACGCACGGCGGGGAAAATTTCGGCCGCCAGAACGTCCCGGAGCACGGCCCCCGGCCCTACAGAGGGGAGCTGGTCCACGTCGCCGACCAGGACGAGCCGGGTACCCACGGGGACGGCCTGCAAAAGTGCGTACATGAGGGCCACGTCCACCATGGACATCTCGTCGATAATGATCACATCGGCCTCCAGCGGGTTGTCTGCATTACGTTCAAAATGCACATGCCCGTCCATATCCTCCGAGGTGCTGCTGACCTCCAACAGCCGGTGGATGGTCGAGGCCTCGCAGCCGGTAGCCTCCGTCATCCTGCGGGCAGCCCGCCCTGTGGGCGCTGCCAAGAGGATTGTGAGATCCAGAGACCGGAAATACCGAAGCATCGTGCTGACCGTCGTCGTCTTGCCGGTTCCCGGCCCGCCGGTCATGACGAGGAGGCCATTTGTCGCGGCCAGGACCACCGCCTCCGTCTGCTCCTTCGCAAGCTCGATGCCGCTCTCACGGCCAATCTGCAGAAGCTGCTTCTCCACCGCCGCCGTATCCTTCGAGAGTACCCGCGAAAGCTCGCATAGCTTCTGCGCGATTCCCCGCTCCATCTGGAAGTAGTGGGTAAGGTACACGATCCGCTCCCTTCCCTCCTCCTTTTCCATGTCGCGAAGCGTAATCCTCCGCGAAAGGGCAAGATCCTGGAGCTGGTTCTGGATGAGTTCCCGCGAAACGCCTAGGATCTCCTCGGCATTTGCAAGAAGCTCCTCCTCCGGCAGATACACGCTCCCCTCGCCCACGGCAAGCCCCAGAACATGGAGGATGCCGCAGCGAATGCGGTATTCGGAATCCTCAGGAATCCCGACCTTGGCCGCGATGGCATCAGCCGTCTTAAACCCGATTCCGTGGATATCCTCCGCCAGCCGATAGGGGTTCTGCTGTAATATATCGTATATCTCCTCGCCATATTTATTATAAATGCGCACTCCCATGGCAAGGGTAATCCCGTATTTTTGCAGGAAGATCATCGCCCGACGCATATTGCGCTGGTCGTCCACCTGCCTTGCAATCTCGCGGGCCTTCTTCTGGCTGATGCCCCGCACCTCGGCCAGCCGCTCCGGCTGCTCCTCCAGAATCCGCAGGGTATCCTTCCCGAACATTTTCACGATCCGGGCGGCGAGAGCCTCCCCGATTCCCTTGATGGCCCCGGAAGCCAAATACCGCTCAATGGCCTCCCGCCCTTCGGGAACAGCCTCCGAGTAGCTTTCCACCTTGAACTGCTCCCCGTAGGAAGCATGGGAGACCATCCTCCCCTCCGCCTCAATGGAAAGCCCCTCGCTGATGGTCGGGAAAAAACCCACCATAGTCATTGCCTTCCCCCGGGTCTTTAAGAGGAGCACCGTGTAGCCATTCTCCTCGTTTCTGAAAATGACCCTCTCCACGATGCCGCGCACCCTGTTGGCGTCTGTCCTTTCGGTTCGGGCGTTCTCCGTCCCCTCCCCTTTCGTGTACTCCATCCCCTCACCTCGCGTGCGCATGCATACGGCTCAGGGCTTCCATGCGTTCCTTATAAAACGCGGCCCCCTCCGCAACGCAGAGATCCGCATTCTCCGCCGTCACGGTGTTGATGGTCGTGCGTTCCTCGATGAGCTCCTCGAAACCGGAAATGAGGGCTCCGCCGCCCGTCAGCACAATCCCGCGGTCGGCAATGTCCGCGGCAAGCTCCGGCGGGGTCTTCTCCAACACGCCGTGCACCGCCTCGGCAATCTCCGCCGCCGCATCCTGGGCGGCCAGGCGAACCTCTTCCGAGGTGATGACAATCGTCATCGGCAGGCCTGTCAGGACGTTTCGGCCGGTCACCTTGGTGTCCATGAGGCCCGGCCGCTGGTAAACCGCCCCGACCTTCTGTTTGACCTCCTCCGCCTGGCTCTCGCCGATAAAAAGGCTGTGGTGGCGGCGGACATAGCGGGCAATGGCCGCAGTAAAGCTCTCGCCGCCAACGCTCACGGTCTTTTCCAGCACCGGAGCACCCACGGAAATCAGCGCAATGTTGGTGCTGCTCCCGCCGATATCCACCACCATGTTCCCAACAGGCTTGGTGATATCGATGCCGGCCCCGATGGCCGCGCAGACAGTTCCGGGAGCGATGGTCACGTCGCGTGCGCCCGCCTGGAAGACGGCCTCCTCGACCGCGCGTTTTTCCACCGGCGTGAGTCCCACGGGCAGGCAAATGCTGATGACCGGCTTCCGGATGGCTCGTCTCCCCATGGCTTTCGCCAGAAAATGCTGGAGCAGCTTCTCCACCATGGCATAATCGGTAATCACGCCATTTTTGAGGGGGCGGATGGCAACCACCCCGCCCGTCACGCGCGAAAGCATCTGCCTGGCCTCCTCGCCGTAGGCGAGAATCCGGTCCGCGTCCTTGTCATAGGCAATGAGAGCCGGCTCCATCACCACCACCCCGCGGGTGCGGGCGTAAATTACGATGGTCGAGCTTCCCAGATCAATGCCATAATCCGTCTGTGCCATAGAAAAAACCTCCGTGCGGCAAATGCCATCTACTCTAATACTATAGCATACCACGCCCCCGCCTTTCCTTCAACGGATTCTAAGCGGATTCCACGAATTTTTCATTTTTCACTCTCAAAGATCAATCTCCCGCCCTTTGCCTTGCCTTATCAAGTTCCCTTCGAATATACCGCCCCGTATAGGAAGCTTCGATATTCGCAACCTCCTCAGGCGTCCCGTAGGCGACCAGCGTCCCTCCCTTGTCGCCCCCCTCCGGGCCGAGGTCGATGATGTAGTCCGCACTCTTGATGACATCGAGGTTGTGCTCGATGACGACCACGGTGTTTCCCTCGGCGGCAAACCGCTGCAGGATTTCCACCAGCCGTTCCACGTCCGCAAAATGCAGGCCCGTGGTAGGCTCGTCCAGGATATAGATGGTCCTTCCCGTGCTCCTGCGGGAGAGCTCGGCGGCCAGCTTGATACGCTGCGCCTCCCCGCCGGAGAGCTCCGTCGAGGGCTGGCCGAGGCGCACGTAGGAAAGCCCCACGTCGTAGAGCGTCTGAATCTTGTTCTTGATCCGCGGCAAATGCTCGAAAAAGACGAGGGCCTCCTCGACGGTCATGTTGAGGACATCGTAAATGTTCTTGTCACGGTAGTGGACATCCAGGGTCTCACGGTTGTACCTTTTCCCGTGACAGACCTCGCAGGGCACGTAGACATCCGGTAGAAAGTGCATCTCAATTTTCACGATCCCGTCGCCCTGGCAGGCCTCGCACCGCCCTCCCTTGACGTTAAACGAGAACCGGCCCTTCTTGTACCCGCGGGCCTTCGCGTCCGTCGTCCCCGCAAAGAGGTCGCGGATAAGGTCGAAGACCCCCGTGTAGGTCGCCGGGTTCGAGCGCGGCGTCCGTCCGATGGGCGACTGGTCGATGTCAATCACCTTGTCGAGTTGCTCAATACCGAGAATTTCCCGGTGCTTGCCGGGCACCTCGTGCGCCCGGTTTAAGTCGCGCGAGAGTCGTTTTTCCAAAACCTCGTTAACGAGGGAGCTCTTGCCGGAGCCGGAAACGCCCGTCACGCAGGTGAAAACCCCCAGCGGGATGTCCACGTCGAGGTCTTTGAGGTTGTTGACCGCCGCGCCGCGAATTTTCAGCCAGCCCGTCGGCTGCCGCCGTTCCCTCGGCACGGGAATAAAACGTTTCCCGGAGAGGAACTGTCCGGTCACCGACGCCGGCACCTGCATCACCTCCTCCGCCGTCCCGATGGCCACGAGCTCGCCGCCA
>CADCQU010000139.1 GCA_902803635.1 uncultured Lachnospiraceae bacterium
CGTCACCGGCGACCACATCCTTTATATTTACGGGCTGTATATGAAGGAGCGCGGAAAGCTCATTAACAATACCGTTGTGACCACTGTCATGTCCAACTTCGGACTGTACAAGGCATTTGACAAGGTTGGCATCGATTACGACAAGACCAAGGTCGGCGACAAATACGTCTACGAGAGCATGGTGAAAAATGGCCACCGCATCGGCGGCGAGCAGTCGGGCCACATCATCTTCAGCAAATATGCGACGACCGGGGACGGCATCCTGACGAGCCTCAAGCTCATGGAGGTCATGCTCTCGAAAGGCAAGCCGGTGAGCAAGCTGGCGGAGCCGGTCGTGTTCTACCCGCAGGTCTTAAAGAACGTGCGCGTGCAGAGCAAGCCAGCCGCGCAGAACGATCCCGACGTGCAGGCGGCCGTGGCGGCCGTGGCTGCAAAGCTTGGCGACAACGGGCGCATCCTGGTCCGCGAGAGCGGTACCGAGCCTGTCATCCGCGTGATGGTCGAGGCCGACACCAACGAGCTCTGCGAGAAGTATGTGGACGAGGTCATCGCCGTGATTCGTGAGAAGGGGCATATTGTAGGATAAGAATAGGAGAAAATGTATCATGAGAGTCGTTATTCAGGAAAATTATGACAAGATGTGCAAATGGGCGGCGAACTACATCGCGGCGAAGATTAACGCCCATAAGGAAGACCGTCCCTTCGTGCTTGGCCTCCCGACGGGCTCCTCGCCCATCGGCGTCTACAAGGAGCTGGTCCGCATGAACAAGGCCGGCGAGCTTTCCTTTGCAAATGTCGTGACCTTCAACATGGACGAGTATGTTGGCCTTCCGCACGAGCATGACCAGAGCTACTGGTATTTCATGCATGACAATCTTTTCAATCACCTGGTGGACATGAAGCCGGAGAACATCAACATTCTGAACGGGATGGCCGAGGATCCGGAGGCTGAGTGTGCCCGCTACGAGGCGAAGATCGCCTCCTACGGCGGCATCGACCTCTTCATGGGCGGCATTGGCGTGGACGGGCATCTGGCCTTCAACGAGCCGTTCACCTCGCTGACCTCCCGCACCGGCCTTCGCGCCCTGACGACCGAGACCCGCCTCGTGAACTCCCGTTTCTTCGGGAACGACGCCGAGGCCGTGCCGAAGTTCGCCCTCTCCGTCGGCATCGGAACCGTGACGGACTCCAAGGAGGTCCTGATCCTCATCAATGGCCACAACAAGGCCCGTGCCCTTGCCAAGAGCGTCGAGGGGAGCGTCAGCCAGAAGTGGACCTGCAGCGCGCTCCAGCTCCACAAGGCCGCCATCATCGCCTGCGACGAGGATGCCTGCGGCGAGCTCACCGTGGACAGCTACAAGTACTTCCTCGATATCGAGAAGGAGGAGAGGCTGTAATTCAGTATTGCGAATAAATCATAAAAACCGCCCCGGAATGCGAGAGGACTTCCCTCGTTCCGGGGCGGTTTTAATTTTCAGATTCTAAATATTTAGCTGAGTTCTGCACCGACAGCTGCCAGGGCTGGAAAGAAGTCCGGGTAGGAGACGGCGACGCAGGCATCGTCCAGGATTTGGATCCCATCGTCCGAGGCAAGTCCGGCGACTGCGAAGGCCATCGCGAGGCGGTGGTCGGCGTGGGGGTCGATGACGGCTGAATGGAAGGGGCGGCCGGCATTTCCGTGGATGACCATCCCGTCGGGAAGCTCGTCCACGAGAACGCCCAGCGCACGGAGGTTCTCGATGATGAGGGCGAGGCGGTCGGACTCCTTGACACGAAGTTCACAGGCGTCGAAGATGATGGTGTCGCCCTCGGCAAAGGCCGCCAGGACGGCGATGACGGGAAGCTCGTCGATGAGCGTCGGGATGAGCTTCCCACCGATGATCGTGCCGTGGAGCGGGGCGAAGCGGACGCGGAGGTCGGCTACCGGCTCACCGCCGACGAGCGAGTGGTTCTCCTCCGTGACACTTCCGCCCATGCCAAGAAGAACCGCGAGAATCCCTGCCCGCGTGGGATTGACGCCCACGTTTTTGAGCAGAAGCTCGGAACCGGGGACGAGATTTGCCGCGACAAGGAAGTAGGCGGCGGAGGAAATGTCGCCGGGAACCGTGATGTCGAGCGCGTGGAGGGTATTTCCGGGACGAACCACGCAGATGGGCTTGTGGTTCATACGGGGAAATTCCTGTCCGAAGAGAATGCGGTGCGTCTCGGCCCGGCGGACTGCGGAACGGGCTGCAGTGACCAGCCAGGGCTCCGTGGGTTCTAGATCGCTGGCAGCGAAGCCTTGGGAATTCGTGGATCCTTGCTCAATAGCTATGGAACCGTGAAATTCTGCGGCTTCCGTCTTGCCATTCGTAAAATCGGTATTTCCCGGATTTGCTTGTTCGCCATCTCCGCTTCGCCGCAGTGTCCATGTCTCTTTTCCGCCATAAGCCCTCTCATGTGCCTCCTCCATCCACGTCGCGAGGTAGTCGTGGCCGGAAAAGATGTTCGCTCCGAAGGCCCTCAGCAAAAGCTCGGTGTGGTTGCGTGAGAGGGTGGGTTCGATGATGCGGGTCTCGCCCTCGGCGTAGAGCCCCGCGAGGGCGAGACAGGACTTCACCTGCGCGGAAGCCACCTCGCTTTCGTAGTCAATGCCGCGGAGATGGCCGCCTCCGTGGATCGTCATCGGAAGGTGGCCTTCCGTGGAGGTGATCCATGCGTTCATGCGCTCAAGCGGAACTTCAATGCGTCCCATCGGACGGCGGGAGAGGGAGGCATCGCCGATGATGGTCGTATCGAAGGGCTGCCCGGCAAGGATGCCCGAGATGAGCCGCGTGGTCGTCCCGCTGTTTTTGGCATCGAGAGGCCCGTCCGGCGCGGTGAGGCCGTGCAGCCCCTTCCCATGGATGCGGAGGACCTCGGCCCCCTTTTCAAAGCCTTCCTCAATCTCGATGCCCATCCTCCGGAAACAGTCGATGGTCGCAAGGCAGTCCGCGCTCTTTAAAAAGCCGCGGACCTTTGTTACGCCCTCCGCAATCGAACCGAACATGACGGCCCGGTGGGAAATCGACTTGTCACCCGGAACCTGTACCGTGCCCTGCAAGGGGCCGCTTTTTTGTATTTTCATAAGGAAACCTCTATGCATAAAAATGTTAGCAATGCCTTGTCATAGGATAGGATTGCCGAAAACTTTACTTCAGTGCTTCACCACATGAACGGTGTAGCCTGCATTTGCCAGAACCTCGCGGCCACACTCGCGGTCGGTTTCGTTCCCAAATGCGATCCGCAGCACGCCCTGCTCGAATTCGCGGTTGTTGACGATGACCAGGTTCTTCAGCGAGAGGCTGGCATTTGCAAGGAGCACCGCGACCTTCGCAAGGCTCCCGGTCTCGTCCGGGATATCGACGTAAAGTCGGTACTCCTGGAAAAGCGGGACGTGCGGCTGCACGTCAAAGCTGTCGCGGTACTCCTTGCAGCTTCGGAAAATCTCATAGAGCTTGTCCGCGTCCTCGTTTCGGATGGCGAGCCGGTAGTCGATGAGCAGGTTCATATACGCATCGAGCACACGGCAAATGTTATCGGGATTGGCAAGGCATATTTCCTGCCACATTTGCGGCGAGGACGAGGAAATGCGCGTGATGTCGCGGAAGCCGCCCGCCGCGACGGTCTTCATCGGCTGTCCGGGGAGGTCGATGTTGTGGACGAGGTTCACGAGCGCGGCCGAGAGGACATGTGGAAAATGGCTGATCGCGGCGGTCACGAGGTCGTGCTTGTCCGCCTCCATCACGAGCGGCAGGGCGCCGATGGCGGTGATGAGCTCCGAGAGGTCGCTGATCTTCTGGATGTTCACGTTCCCGGAGGGCGTGAGGAAATACCAGGCGTTCTCCAGAAGCTGGGCGCTGGCATTTGCATAACCCGTCTTCTCCGAGCCGGCCATCGGGTGCCCGCCGATAAAGTGCGCATCGAGCGGCGTGCCCTCCACGGCCCGGTGGATGTCGCCCTTCACCGAACCGACGTCCGTGAGGATGGCGTCCGGCGCGAGCCGAGGCGCGAGCTTCTGCATGAGGTCGATCGCGGTGATGACCGGCACGCAGAGGAAAATGAGGTCGCACGCGGCGAAGGACGCAAGGCTCCCGTCGTCCGCGATGGTCACCGTCCCGTCCGCGACCGCCTCGTCAAGCACCTCGCGGTTCCGGTTCCACGCCGTGATGGGCAGGTCCGGAAATGCCCGGCGGACGGCCATCGCGACCGACCCGCCGATGAGGCCGAGCCCCAGAAATCCGATATTATGAAATTTCGCAATTTTTTCTGTCATCCTCTTTGCGGCCTGTGCCGCCTCCTTTGTGCTTTGGCAAATGTTATAGGAAATGAACAGTTACTGTTCCTTCTTATTTAATTACAAATTTCGACAAATGTAAAGCACAGAAACCTTACAAAACTGTTACGGTTACAGTTCAGGTAGCCCTAAAATAGGACTGTTTTTCCTCGTGAACGGCTTGTCATTCTGAGCGAAGCGAAGAATCCCGTGAGGTTTCTCGCAAAGCTGACGGGATTCTTCGTCGCTTTTCATCATCCCTCATCGCCGTAGGCGATTCAATTCTGGGATGTCCGAAGGACGCGCTCCTCAGAATGACA
>CADCQU010000140.1 GCA_902803635.1 uncultured Lachnospiraceae bacterium
AATGCAAAGCCCGGGGTATGTCTATATCTACAATACAAAGAGCGGCAAGAGGACGACGCTTGCGGCAAATGTCCTCGGCACGACGTACACGGGGCAGTATGCCTTCGTGGCTTCCATGAAGGATCCGAATTCGCTTCCGGCCTACCATGTGAACGTCTACAAGATTATCGGGTATAATCTGGCAAATGCAAACAAGAAGGTGCTGGCGACGGCCATGCGGGGATACAAGGTGGACAAGATTACCACGAAATATGTCTACCACCACGGCGAGGTTTCTGGAAATAGCGTCTACTACCGTTACAACCTCTCAACGAAAAAAAACACAAAGATATCCAAGGCGGCGTATGAAGCGGCCTTGGCTTAAGCGATTGACGGACGAAAATTTTTGAGAGTAACAGAGATTATGCGGTATTTAAAAGCTTGTATCATAGCATTTGCTACCTACTCCCGCCTTCCCATGCCCCGCGTGGCATGGGAGAGGCGGAATCTGGAACTCGCCCCCGCCTTTCTGCCCCTCGTGGGCGCGGTTATCGCGGGAGGGGAGTTCCTTCTTTTTTGGGGCGGCGGGCTTCTGGGACTTCCCGCCGTCGTGCTGGCACTACTGGCTGCCGCCCTCCCCATCCTTGTGACCGGAGGGATTCATCTTGACGGCTTTCTGGACACGAAGGATGCGCTGCACTCCTACAAATCCCGGGAGGAGAAGCTGGAAATCCTGAAGGACAGCCACGTCGGTGCCTTCGCCGTTATCCGGCTTGCCCTGTATCTTCTCGTGTTCATCGCGGCCGCCGTGGAGCTCGCCGAGCTTTCCAACACCGCCGTAAATCTTACCACAGCTGCCACCCAGCTTTCTTCGACATCTGTTCGGCTTCCCGCAGCCACCACCCAGCGTCCTTCGGCCGCTGCCCAGTTTCCCACAACCGCCACCCAGCTTTCTTCAATCACTGCCCAGCTTCCCGCCACATCCACCGAGCATCCAGCCACCAACGCTGGGCTTTCCGTAGCAAATGAGCTTCCTGTGATTGTTGAAAACCGCCTTCTGTCTGACTCTCCGGAAGGTGTTCCGATGGCGCTTTTGGCAACTTCCTACGCTCCAAGTCTCCTTCGGAAAATGTTGGGTTCCCCGAGGGGTATCCTCCTGACTTCCCTGTTGGCCTTTGTCCTGGCCCGGATTCTTGCGGCCTTCGCCCTGATTCTCGGGAAGAGCGCAAGGCGCGACGGGCTGGCGCAGACATTCGCCTCCGCGGCGGACCGGCGGGTTTGCATTTGCCTCCTTGCCGTGGAGGGGGGGCTCGCGCTTCTTTTGGCTGCCCTCTGTTCGCCGCTGACGGCTTTGCTGGAGCTGGCATTCCTGGCGTTTTTTTATCTTCGCTTTTGGAAAATGGCGACCCGCGAGTTTGAAGGCTTTACCGGGGATCTTCTGGGTTATGCCATCACGGAAATGGAGCTTTGCGGGATGCTGGCCGGGGCGATCTCGGCGGTGGCATTTCTGACATTGTTATAGCTGAGACCTTGATTGCTGCGATGACGAACGTAGAGGCAATGTTTTTTCTACTTGCTACCTTCGGAGGAGGACGAAACATGGGTTTTCAAATTTTACTTCTCCGTCACGGTGCGACGGCGGGGAACCGGGAAGGACGGTATATCGGGCGGACGGACGAGCCGCTCCTTGCATCGTCACGGGAGATTTTTCGGCAAATGTGTGCGGACGGGGTGCTTCCAAGGCCAGAGCGTGTGTATGCAAGCCCGCTTCGTCGCTGCCGGGAGACGGCGGAAATACTTTTTCCGGGGCGGGAGATTCTCCTTGTCCCGGATTTTGTCGAATGCGATTTCGGAGAGTTCGAGGGAAAGAACTACGCCGAGCTAAACGGAAATCCCGCCTACCAGGCCTTTATCGACAGCGGCGGTGAGCTGCCCTTCCCCGGCGGCGAGAGCCGCGCGGAGATGGAAGAGCGGTGCGTGCGGGCATTTTCCGAAATTCTGCGCGAGAACCAGCCGGCGGGAAGCCCTGTTTCCGTCCATCCTTCCATTTGCCGGGATGGCTTTGGCGATATTCCGGAGACAGACCAGTTTTTGGCCCTCGTCGTCCACGGCGGCACGATCCTTTCCATTTGCCATCATTTTTTTGGCGGCGATCCCTTTTCGTGGAAGGTGGGCTGCGGGGAGGGGGTTTTGCTTACTTACATAGAATAAAACCCCAATTTTTTTAATGTGTCCTTGCAAAATGCCATTCGGTAATGTAATATTAAGACAATGTAACTCAAAAAGGGTTTTTATGTATGTAAGGGGAGAATTTTATGAAGGACTATACGGCCGGAAAGGCATGGAAAATAGCGAAACAGCAGCGCATTCTGGAGGCGGCTTTTTCGCTATTTGCATCACGTGGAATTGAGATGGTGACGATGCCGGAGGTGGCGGAGGCGAGCGGCGTGGCCAGGGCGACGCTGTACCGGTATTTTACGACCAAGCTTGACCTGGTCGTGGCCGTGGGCACATGGAAATGGGAGGAATACATCAAAAGCTACGATGCCCATCTCTCGGAGGAGGATTGGGACCGGATGACGGGGGCGGATTATGTGCGGCATTTGCTGAACGGTTTCCTGGACCTCTACCGGAACCATGGCGATATTTTGCGGTTCAACTACAATTTTAACAGCTACCTCCGCTACGAGATGGGAAGCTCCGAGCAGAAGGCCCCCTATATAAACATGATGGAATGGCTTGGGAAGAGATTCCATGAATTCTATGAGCGCGGCATGGAGGACGGGACGCTCCGCACGGACATTTCCGAGGAGGCCATTTTTTCCAGTACCTTCCATATCATGCTGGCGGCGGTCACCCGCTATTCCGTCGGGCTGGTCTATGTGCTTGCAAAGGGGTCGGAGCCGGAAAAAGAACTCGTCATGCTGCGGGACCTTCTGGAGTCGAGATTTGTGAAGGAGGCGTGAGGCGATCAGCCCCAAACCCTTGAAAGAGTTCGCTGGTAGCTCTCCTGGGCGAGCGCGGTCTGGGCGGTTGGCCACTCCTCCGGGGATTTGCCCGGATCGAGCGGGATGATACGGAAAATGTCCGTCTGCTCCACCCAGGTGGGAATAGCTCCCACATCGCCGAGCGTCATGCTCCCGTCGCTCCATTTGTCAAAACGAAGGAGGAAAATGATGCCGTCCTCGGTGTCGCCGCTGTAGCCTTCGGCGCTCATGTATTCCTTCCGCTGGTTCGAGAGCTCGTTCCCGGTGGAGTAGAGCACCGCCATCTTGTGGCCGTTTTCGCTTTCAAGGACGCTGTAGCGCTGGAGGACGTGCGGATGGCCGCCGATAATCGCGTCCACGCCAAGGTCGCAGAGCTTTTGCGCGATCATTTGCTGGAGGCCATTTGGATAGTCCTCGTACTCCTCGCCCCAGTGCAGGAAAAACACCTTCGCATCGCAGCCATTTGCCTCCATCTCCGAAAGCCGCGCCGAAACGTCCGCGTAAAAATCCTCCAGATGCTCGTAATCGAAGGAGCAGATGAGCGGGGCGTCCTCGGCGGGGATGGGAATGCCGTTCAGCGTCTTTTTGGCGTACTCGTCGGCGCCGGTCTCGTAGGTGTAACAGGCAAGGCCGAGCCGGATGCCGTTCACGTCCCGGATGAGGAAGGTCGGGGCCTCGGCGTCCATGCGGGTTCCGACGCGCCCGAGGCCGAGGTTGTCAAGCACCTGCTGCGTGCGGATGAGGCCGTAATGCCCCGCGTCATAGGTGTGGTTGTTTGCGGTCAGGCAAATGTCCACGCCGGCGTTTTGGAGCGCGATGGCGATGGCGTCTGGCGAGGCAAATGGATTGCTGGAGTAGCCGTAGTAGCCGTCGGCCGGGTTGACGAGGGGAACCTCGAGGTTCGCGACCATGAGATCTGCAATCTGGTAGTAGGGGGCCACGGCGGCAAATGCCCGCGAAAAATCGTAGCTGCCTCCCGCGGCAAATGCGTTGACGACCGCCATGTGGAGGAGGATGTCGCCCGTCGCCCCGAGCGTCGCCGAGGAGACGAGTGTGGGAGGAGTCGTAGGCGTGGGAGGCGTGGTCGGCTCCATGGGAGTGACGGTGCCGGACGTGGTGGATGCTTCGGAACTATCGCCCGTCTCGGAGCTGTCGTTATTATCGGGATGACCACTTGCCTCGGAGCTGTCGTTCTTTTCGGAACTGCTTTTCGTATCCTGCTTTTCTTCGTTTTCAGCCGCCGGCCCCGTGCCGGTACTTTTTGTATTCGCCCCGGAAGCGGTAGCATTGCCACCTGCGCCGTTGCTTACTTCTTTTGAAGCTTGCTGCAGGCTGTTTCTATGGAGATTATGAAGCGGAAGGAAAACGAGCGGCAAAATGAGGAGGCAGGCAACAAGCAGGGCAAGACCTCCCCCTGTGGAAAGGCTCGTTTTGAGACTTAACATCCGTTTTCTCAGAGCTTCTACCCAATTTTTCATCCGTATTCGACCCCCTTTTTCACATTGTAGCACG
>CADCQU010000141.1 GCA_902803635.1 uncultured Lachnospiraceae bacterium
ATTCTTCGTCGCTTTTCATCATCCCCCATCGCCGTAGGCGATAAAATTCTGGGATGTCCGAAGGACGCGCTCCTCAGAATGACAGAACCGAAGGGTCATTTGAACTGTTAACCAATCTTTTAAAGATTGGTATACCCCATAAGCGCGAGGTCAACTTCCTTCGCGGCGGCGCGGCCGTCGGCGATGGCCCTGACGACCAGCGACTGGCCGCTGTGCATGTCCCCTGCGGTGTAAATCTTCGCCTCGGACGAGGCGTGGGCTCCGGGCGCGGTCTTCACGTTCGTCCGCCCGTCGAGCTCCACCGCAAAGTCATCGGTCACGTACTTCTCGCTTCCGAGGAAGCCCGCCGCGATGAGGACAAGCTGGGCCGGCAGCACCCGCTCCGTGCCCTCGACCGGCACCATGTTCATCCGCCCGGTCTTCTCGTCGCGCTTCGGCGAAAGCGACACCACGACCACTTCCTTGAGGTTTCCCTCCTCGTCCTTCACAAATTCCTTCACCGTCGTCTGGTAAATGCGTGGGTCGTGTCCGGCCTTCCAAATGGCCTCCTCCTGGCCGTAATCGACCTTGAGGACGCGCGGCCATTCGGGCCAGGGGTTCGAGGGCAGCCGCTGCTCTGCCGGACAGGGCATCATCTCCAGCTGCGTGACGCTCTTCGCCCCAAGGCGGATGCAGCTACCCACGCAGTCATTGCCCGTGTCGCCGCCGCCGATGATAATGACGTCCTTGTCCTTCGCCAGATCATAGGGGAACTCCACAAGCGCGCTGTCGAGGAGCCGTTTCGTCACCTCCGAGAGGAAATCCACCGCGAAACGGATGCCCTTCGCGTCGCGGCCCGGGGCCTTGATGTCCCGCGGGTTCGAGGCCCCGCAGCAAAGCACGATGGCATCGAATTTTTCCTTCAGCTCCGCCGCCGAAATGTCCTTGCCTACATTTGCATTGACGACAAATGTAACCCCCGCCTCTTCCATGAGCCGGATTCTCCGGTCAATGAGGCTCTTGTCCAGCTTCATGTTCGGAATTCCGTAGCGAAGGAGCCCGCCCACGCGGTCCCTCCTCTCATAGACCGTCACCGCATGTCCGCGCCGGTTCAGGAGCTGCGCGGCCGCAAGCCCCGAAGGCCCGCTGCCAACGACCGCCACCTTCTTTCCGGTCCGGACGGCCGGAACCTCCTCCGTGACAAGGCCGTGCTCGTAGGCATACTCGATGACCGCCTTCTCATTTTCCTTCGTGGAGACCGGCGCGTCATGCAGCCCGCAGGTGCAGGCCGCCTCGCAGAGCGCCGGGCAGACACGGCTCGTAAATTCCGGGAAGCTGTGCGTGATGGATAGCCGGCGGTACGCCTCCGCCATCCGTCCCCGGTACACGAGGTCGTTCACCTCCGGCACCAGGTTGTGCAGGGGGCAGCCCGACATCATCCCGGAAATCATCGCGCCGGCCTGGCAGAACGGAATCCCGCAGTCCATGCACCGCGCGGCCTGCTTCCTCTGCTCGGGAAGCGGAAGCCGGTCATGGAACTCCAAAAAGTCCCTCGTCCGCTCCTCCTCCGGCCGTACCGGACCATCCACCCTCTCGTATTCCAAAAAGCCCGTCGTCTTTCCCATACCAATCTACCTCCTGTCCACCAAAAAACTCCGAACCACCGTGCTCTCTATTACGAGTTTTTATTGTTCTTCCCCGACAAATGCCCGGAATGCCTCGATTTTGGCTGTCTCTGCATCCGCACCCTTCTCGGTTGCCTCAGCGATGAGCCGGAGGATTTCCTTGTAATCCGTAGGGATAATCTTTTTGAAATGCGGGATATAGGCTTCGAAATTCTGCAGAACCATCACCGCCTTCTTCGAGCCGGACTCGGCGACATGCTCCTGAAGAATCTGCCGCAACTCCTCCTGGTCCGCCTTCTGCGTCAGCGCCTCCATAACGACGAGCTGCTTGTTGAGGTTCTTGTACAGCGAATTCTCCTCGTCGAGCACGTAGGCGACGCCCCCGCTCATGCCGGCGGCAAAGTTCTTGCCCGTCGGCCCCAGCACGACGACCGTCCCGCCGGTCATATACTCGCAGCCATGCTCGCCGACACCCTCGACGACCGCCACGGCCCCGGAATTGCGGATGGCGAAGCGCTCGCCCGCCATGCCCGCGATGAACGCCTTGCCGGAGGTCGCCCCGTAGAGTGCGACATTTCCGATGAGGATGTTCTCGCCCGGATCATACTGCGCGTCGGCCGGCGCCGCGACCACCAGCTTGCCGCCGGAAAGTCCCTTGCCGAAATAATCGTTGCTGTCTCCCGAGAGCCGGAGCGTCACGCCCTTGGGCAGGAAGGCCCCGAAGCTCTGGCCGCCCGCGCCCGTGCAGCGCACGGTAATCGTATCCTCCGAAAGTCCCTCCGGATGCCTCCGCGTGACCTCCGCCCCAAGGAGAGTCCCGAAGGTCCGGTCCACGCTCTGCAAATGCACGGCAATTTCCGCCTTTTTCCCGGTCGAAAGCGCCTGCGAAATCCCCTTGTTCTTCAAAAGAACCGCCTCGTCCTTGGTCTCGTCCAGCTTGAAATCATAGAGGTACTCTTTCGCATGCGAGATGGACGGCCTTTCCGTCAAAGCGGAGCAGTCTGCCTGGGCTTTCTGCCCGCCGCTCATCGAAGGCCTTGTTTCGGCATAGCCCATCGGCAGGAGGATCCTCGAAAGATCCAGCTTCCTCTGCCTTGCGCTCAGGTTGTCCTTCATCTTGAGGAGGTCGGTCCGTCCGACCAGCTCCTCCACCGTCCGCACGCCGAGCTTCGCCATGATCTCACGGAGCTCCCTTGCAATAAACAGAAGGAAGTTTTCCACATACTCCGGCTTCCCGGCGAAGCGTTTCCGAAGCTCCGGGTTCTGCGTCGCGACGCCCATCGGGCAGGTATCCGACTGGCACTTCCGCATCATCACACACCCAAGCGTGACCAGCGGGGCCGTCGCGAAGCCAAATTCCTCCGCGCCGAGCATGGCCGCGATGGCCACGTCCCGTCCGCTCATGAGCTTCCCGTCCGTCTCAATCACGACCCGGTTGCGCAGGCCATTTGCCAGAAGCGTCTGGTGGGTCTCCGCCAGGCCAAGCTCCCACGGAAGGCCGGCGTTGTGGATCGAGGAGAGCGGAGCCGCCCCCGTACCGCCGTCGTAGCCCGAGATGAGGACCACCGCCGCCCCGGCCTTCGCGACGCCGGCCGCCACGGTGCCGACGCCCGCCTCGGAGACCAGCTTCACCGACACCCGTGCGTTCTTGTTCGCGCATTTGAGGTCATAAATTAACTGTGCCAGATCCTCGATGGAATAGATATCATGGGGCGGCGGCGGGGAGATGAGGCTCACGCCCGGCGTGGAATGCCTCGTCTTCGCGATCCACGGGTACACCTTCTTCCCTGGCAAATGCCCGCCTTCGCCGGGCTTTGCGCCCTGGGCCATTTTAATCTGGATTTCCCGCGCGCTCACCAAATACCGGCTCGTCACGCCAAAGCGCCCGCTCGCCACCTGCTTAATCGCCGAGCTCCGGTCATTTGCCGTGCCCGCGGACAGAATGCGCTCGTCGCTCTCGCCGCCCTCGCCGCTGTTGCTCTTCCCATGCAAATGGTTCATCGCGACGGCCAGGGCCTCGTGGGCCTCCTCGGAGATCGAGCCGTAGGACATCGCGCCGGTCTTGAACCGCTGCACGATCTCCATCTCTCCCTCCACCTCCTCGATGGGGATGCCATTTGCCGGATAGGCAAATTCCAGAAGGCTGCGGAGGTACCCGGTGGTCTCCCCGTCCACCATCTGCGTGTATTCCTTGAATTTTCCGTAATCGGCGGTCCGGGTTGCCAGCTGCAGCATGTGGATCGTCCGCGGATTGTAGCGGTGCTGCTCGCCCTGGCTCCGCTCCTTGTGGCGGCCGAAGGCGGTCAGCTCAAGGTTCACCGGCAGTCCCAGCGGGTCGAAGGCCCGGCTGTGCTGCAGATCCGCCGCCCGTCCGATGTCCTCCAGGGAAATACCGCCGACGCGGCTCACCGTTCCCGTGAAGTAATTATTCACAACATCCTCGGAAATACCGATTGCCTCGAAAATCTTGCTGCCCTGGTAGGACTGGAGCGTCGAGATGCCCATCTTGGAGGCGATCTTCACGATGCCAAAGAGCACCGCCCGGTCGTAATCCTCCACGGCCGCATAGTAGTCCTTGTCAAGAATCTCCTCCTCCACCAGCTCGGCGATAGTCGCGTGCGCAAGGTAGGGGTTCACCGCGGAGGCGCCGTAGCCGAGAAGCGTCGCGAAATGGTGCACCTCGCGCGGCTCGCCGGACTCAACAATGAGCGACATCGCCGTGCATTTCTTGGTATCGACGAGATGCTTGTGCACCGCGGCGACCGCAAGGAGCGAGGGGATTGCGACGTGGTTTTCGTCCACACCCCGGTCCGAGAGGATGAGGATATTGGCACCCTCACGGTAGGCCTTGTCCACCTCCACGAAGAGGCGGTGCAGGACCCGCTGCATTGGCGTGCTCTTGTAGAAGAGCGTGGATACCTTCGCTACGTGGAAGCCATCCTTCTTCATATTTTCAATTTTAAGGAGGTCCAGATCCGTGAGAATCGGGTTGTCAATCTTCAGGACCTGGCAGTTCTCCGGCTTCTCCTCCAGAAGGTTTCCGTTCCGCCCGACGTAGACGGTCCGGGAGGTCACAATCTCCTCCCGCTGCGCATCAATCGGCGGATTTGTCACCTGCGCAAAGAGCTGCTTGAAGTAGTAAAAGAGCGGCTGGTACTCGCCGGAGAGGGCCGCAATCGGCGTGTCAACGCCCATCGAGCCAATGGCCTCGTTTCCGGAAAGGGCCATCGCGCGGATGCTGTCGTGGCAGTTCTCCCAGGTGTAGCCAAAGGCCTTCTGAAGCTTCGCCCGCTTCTCCTTCGAAAAGGCCGGGACGCGCTTGTTGGGCACCTTGATATCCGAAAGCGAAACCAGCTTCCAGTCGATCCACTCGCCAAATGGCTTCCCGTGGGCGTACTTTTCCTTGATCTCCTCGTCGTAAATAATCCGCTTTTCCTTCGTATCGACAAGGAGGAGCTTGCCCGGATGGAGGCGTTCCTTCTTAATTATATGGCTCTCCGGAAGCTCCAGAACACCCACCTCCGAGGAGAGGATGAGCCGCCCGTCATCCATCACGTAGTAGCGGGACGGGCGCAGGCCGTTGCGGTCGAGGATCGCACCCATAACGTCGCCGTCCGAGAACACGATGGAGGCGGGCCCGTCCCACGGCTCCATCATCGTCGCATAATATTGGTAGAAATCCCGCTCCTCCTGCGAAAGCGTCGCGTTGTGTGCCCACGGCTCCGGCAGAAGAATTGTCGCGGCGAGCGGCAAATCCATCCCGCTCAGCATCAAAAACTCCAGCGTATTGTCGAGCATCGCCGAGTCCGA
>CADCQU010000142.1 GCA_902803635.1 uncultured Lachnospiraceae bacterium
GGCCATTTGCCTTGGCCTCGTTGACGAGGCGGGCGGTCTCCTCCGGAACGATGTAGAATTCGGAGTGCATCTCGTGCGCCTCGATGGTTTCCGCCTTGACGGGGCGGAAGGTGCCGAGGCCGACATGCAGGGTCACGTGCGCGATATGAACGCCCATTTGCCGGATTTCTTCCAATAATTCCGGGGTAAAGTGGAGGCCGGCGGTCGGCGCGGCCGCGGAGCCCTCGTTTTTCGCATAGACGGTGTTGTAGCGGGCGCGGTCCTTCAGCTCGTGGTGGATGTAGGGCGGCAGGGGCATTTCGCCGAGCCGGTCGAGGACCTCCTCAAAAATGCCCTCGTAGGTGAAGCGGATGAGGCGGTTGCCTCCCTCGATGACGTCGGTGATTTCCCCAATGAGCGGGGCCTTCTCCGTTGTCCCGTCGGGACTGCCGAAGAGGAGGCGCGTGCCCGGGCGGCATTTTTTGCCAGGGCGCACCAGAACCTCCCATGTATCGGCCGATTTGCGGACGAGAAGGAGGATCTCCACCTGCCCGAGGGTGCCCTCGCGAACCCCGTGGAGGCGGGCCGGAATGACCTTCGTGTCGTTGATAACCAGAACGTCCCCCGGAAGGAGGTATTTTTTGACATCCCGGAAGGTTCCGTGGGTGGTCGCCCCGGTGCTCCGGTCGAGAATGAGGAGCCGTGAGGAGGCGCGGTCCTCCAGCGGGTCCTGCGCGATCAGCTCCTCAGGGAGGTCGTAATAGAAATCTTTTGTAAGCATATCAGGTATCTCCATCCGCAAGCCAGACGACATCCCCCTCGAAGGGGATGCCGTAACAAAGACCTTGCGTAAGCATTCGGTTAATCTCCATCCTTGAGCCAGGCGGGGTCCTCCTCGAAGGGAATGTCGTCGCCCATCTTCGAAACCTCTGGTTTTTCTTTTGCCCTGGCCTTCTCGCCTGGCCTTGGCTTCTCATTTGCCTTCGCCTTCTCGCCTGGCCTTGACTTCTCATTTGCCTTCACCGTCTCGTTTGGCGTTGGTTTTTCATTTGCCGTGGTCTTATCGTTTGGCGCCGGCTTTTCATTTGCCGTGGCCTTCTCATTTGCCTCAGCAGTCTCCACGTTCAACTCCTTCGGCAGATCCCCGGTGGCCATGGCCTGCCGACGGCTGGCGATGTCATTTTCCATGCGAATCTGGGCTTCCAGCTTGTCGCGCTTGTCCTGGCTGGCCGCCATGTAGTCGTCGATGGCGTCCACAATGATGTTGTGCTCGGGGTCCTCGTACATGACGCGGTTCAGCTCCGCGCCGACGAGGACGAAGTACATACAGAAGTAGAGCCAGATCATCGCGAGGACGATACCAGTGAGCGACCCATAGGTCTGCAAAAAGCTCTTGCTGTGCTCGTAGTAGACCGTCATGAGGTAGGAGAAAAATGTCCACACCGTCGTGACGATGAGGGCCCCGGGAAGCTGCGATCGGAAGGTGTAGGTCTGGTTGGGCAAAAATTTATAGACACAGAGGAACACGAAGAGGAGCACGAGGTAGCCGACCAGCGTGCGGAAGTCGTAGAGGTAGGTGACGATTCGCGCAAGCTCCGGAAAGCGTTCCTCCAGGAAGCTCACCACCTCCCGCCAGTAGACGAGGATGTTGATGATCCCCATGATGGAGGCCAGGAGAAGGATGACGATGAGCATCGAGCGGAAGCGCGTGTAGAACCAGCCGCGCGTCTCCTTCACCTTGCTGATCACGTTCAGGCCATTTGTCAGGGCGTGGAAGGCTTTTGCGGCCGACCAGATGAGGATGACGAGGGAGATGGGGAGCGTGGAGGATGGCTTCCGGTAGACCTCGCTGATGATGGTTTGCACGTAAGACTTGAGGCCCGAGGGGATGACCTGGATGATCGCGTTCATGAGGGTCGTGGAATCGAGGTCCGTCCGGCGGGAGATGGCGATGAAAATGAGCACAAAGGGGACGAAGGAGAGGATGATGAAGTAGGCACAGGTCGCCGCGTAGGCCCCCATGTGATCCTCGACCATTCGTTTGTTGAAGGCCTTGATGGCCCCTAAGATTGCTCGCATCACTCGTCTCCTGTTTGTGAGAGATTCTTAGGAGCTGTTCGAAAATAACTTAGGAAAGATGCGAAGTATAAATTTCGTCCTGCAAGGCGGAGGATGGAGGCGATGCGGGCA
>CADCQU010000143.1 GCA_902803635.1 uncultured Lachnospiraceae bacterium
AAGCGACGGGGGCGTATGTGCGGACAGCTTGGCGGCATCTTGTAGGGGAGGCTAAAGAAAAATAGGAATAGGAGAGGAATCATGCAGGAAAAAACAATTCAAAAGCTGGCGCTGACGGGAATGTTTTTGGCGCTCGGACTGGTTCTGCCATTTTTGACGGGGCAAATCCAGCAGATTGGCAATATGCTGCTGCCGATGCATTTGCCGGTGTTTTTGTGCGCGCTGGTGTGCGGGTGGAAGTACGGGGTGCCGATGGCTTTCGTCCTGCCGCTCATGCGCTCGTTCCTTTTTGGAATGCCGCCGCTGTTTCCAACGGCCGTCGCGATGGCATTTGAGCTGGCCACGTACGCCTTCATTGCCGGCTTCCTCTACGGGCGCATCCGGCGGCAGGGGGTGCGGGCCGTGTATGCCTGCCTTCTAATCGCGATGATTGCGGGGCGGCTGGTCTGGGGAGTGGTGCAGGTGATCCTGCTTGGCCTCTCCGGGTCTGCATTTACGCTGCAAATGTTCTGGGCGGGGGCATTTTTAAATGCGATTCCCGGAATTATCCTCCAGCTTGTGCTGATACCGGTCATCATGGTGCTGCTCGACCGCACGCATTTGGTTCCATTTCGGCGGGAGGAGGCTGCTGCGTGAGCTGGAATGGGGAGGCATTTTCGTTATTTTAACGATTCCGTGCTCCTCGCAAGTTCGATAACTGAAAGCAGGATTTCCGACATCGCTTGTCCTGGCAAATGCAAGGGGGCACCGGTACGGAAATGGGCAATCTCTTTTCCGACGTATCTTGAACAATATAGAAATAATTTAACCAAATACCCATTTTTCACCTGTTCCCAAATGGGGGATGATTGGAGGAGACTATGGAAAAATCGAAGGTGTATTTTACGGATTTTCGGACGAGGAACGGCGTGAGCCAGGGGATGAAGCTCCAGAAGCTCTGCAGAAAGGCCGGGATCGAAGGCATTGACTTTACCGGGAAATTTGTCGCGATCAAGATGCATTTCGGGGAGCTGGGGAACTATGCGTACATCCGTCCGAACTATGTGAAGGCGGTGGCCGACCTCGTGAAGGAGCTTGGGGGCAAGCCGTTCCTTACGGACTGCAACACGCTCTACCCCGGCAGCCGGAAGAACGCGGTGGACCATCTCTACAATGCCGAGGTCAACGGCTTCAACAGCGTGACGACGGGCTGCTACGTGATCATTGCGGACGGACTCAAGGGGACGGACGAGGCGGAGGTGCCGGTGCCGGGCGGCGAGTACTGCGAGACCGCGAAAATCGGGCGGGCCCTCTACGATGCCGATGTCATCCTTTCGCTCTCGCATTTTAAGGGGCATGAGATGACCGGCTTTGGCGGAGCCATCAAGAATATCGGTATGGGCGGCGGGAGTCGTGCGGGGAAAATGCTCCAGCACAACGAGGGGAAGCCGGTCGTCAAAGCAGACAAATGCAGGACCTGCAAAATGTGTGCAAAGGAGTGCGGCTCCAACGCGATCTCCTACGAGAGCGGCAAGGCCGTCATCGACCAGGACATTTGCAAGGGCTGCGGACGCTGCATCGGGGCGTGTCCATTTGACGCGATCCACAATCCAAATGACTCGGCCACAGAGGCGCTCTGCTGCAAAATGGCGGAGTACACCGCCGCCATCGTGGCCGGAAAACCGGCCTTCCACATTTGCCTCATCATGGACGTGTCCCCGAACTGTGACTGCCACTCGGAGAACGACGCGGCGATTTTGCCGAACATCGGCATGCTCGCGTCCTTCGACCCGGTCGCGCTGGACCAGGCCTGCGCGGACCTTTGCCTTGCGGCGGAGCCGGTGCGGAACAGCCAGCTCGGCGACCACCTCGCCACGGCGGGCTGGCACCATTACCACGACCATTTCTTCGACAACAACCCCAACGTGCGCTGGAAGGAGACGCTCGAACACGGGGAGAAGATTGGGCTTGGAACGCGGGCGTATGAGCTGGTGAAGGTGAGATAAGGACTTGCTGGTGTGGGGTATGGAAATTCGGAGAATGACGGAGGCGGATGCGCAGGCTGTTTCGGATTTGATCGTACGGACGCTTCGGGTGTCAAATGCGAAGGACTATCCGGCGGAAATGCTGGAGGGGATCGTCCGCCAAATGCAACCGAGGGACATTCTGGAACGCGCAAGCTGGACGCATTTTTATGTTGCTGAGGAAAATGGCGGCATCGCAGGGTGCGGCGCGATCGGGCCATACTGGGGGAGCGAGGAAGAAAGCAGCCTCTTCACGATATTTGTCGCGCCGGAATGCCAGGGGCGCGGGATTGGAAGGAAAATCGTGGAAACGCTGGAGGCGGATCCATTTGCCTTGCGGGCCAGACGCATCGAAATCCCTGCTTCCATCACGGGACTGGCCTTTTATCAAAAGCTTGGATATACATTCAAAAACGGCATCGACAAGCCAGATGAAGAGCGCTTGTACCGACTGGAAAAGCACCGGAAACTGGATGGTGCGGAAAGCGTGGAAGAAGGGCCGGGAATAGAGATTCGCGCGATGACAATGGAGGATTACGAGAAGGTCTACGCGCTCTGGATGTCCTGCAAGAATATGGGCTTCAACAATCTCGACGATTCGAGGGAAGGAATTGAAAAATATTTGCGGCGCAATCCCACGACCAGCTTTGTGGCCGCGCAGGGAGAGGCCATTGTCGGCGTGATCCTGGCTGGTCACGACGGACGAAGAGGCTTCGTCCATCATTTGGCGGTGGCGGAGAAGGTCCGCCGGCAAGGGATCGCCTCCGCGCTTTTGGAAAATGCCCTCGATGCGCTCTCCGAGGAAGGCATTCACAAAGTTGCGCTTCTTGCATTTAAGAAAAATGAGGCCGGCAACGCCTTCTGGGAAAGCCAGGGCTTTACGGCCAGGGAGGACGTGACCTACCGAAACAAAGCCTTGACAGATATCGTGCGGATTGATACATGAGTTGAACTGTAACGTTTTATAACATCGCCGGGTTTTCTGGAGAAGTGGAGGTAGCATATAATGAAAAAGGTTTTAAGATACTGGAAAATGACTGTGGTCGTGGTGGCCTTGCTCCTGGCAGGCCGAGGGCTCGTTGCGGTGGTACATGCCGATGCATCCTCGGCAGCTTCGCCGGTGATCGCGCTGACGGAGGTGCCGCTGCTCGGAGAGCAGAAAGAGTACATCAGCGGCCAAGTGTTTTTTGAGAACGGCCAGGAGGTCGTCAGTGAGAATTACCGCGTGGCACTGTATGTACAGTCAAGGGAAGGAGACGGGCAGTACTATATCAAACCTACCTACGAAGACTGCTTCTATGCATTGGCAGATGACGCTTCCTTTACCGGCAAATTTGTCTCCCATGAAAACGATTACACTGCGGAGGTTCTGCACATCTTTTTGATTCCCGGCGATTACACGCCGACGGAGGGCTTTGAGAAGACAAGGGAAAAGGCTTTCGACTATGTAACCGTTACGAGGAAGAAAACGAACGTCATCGCCCCAGCGAGAGAGGTACCGGAGAACCTGCCACAGGTTTTCCCGACCAGGGTCCTGCCGGTTTCCGGGGAGAAAATCGGCATCGATGTCGGCTTTTACACGGAGATCGGCTCCCGGCCGGGCAGCGAGCTGACCGAAAAGCACATCGGGGAGTGTCTGGACAAGCTTTCCCCGTTTACGGATACGGTTCGGTTCTACGCGTCTGGCGGGCAGCTGACGAAGGCATACCGGCTTGCGAAAGAACGGGGGTTCAAAGTTGTCGGAAATGCCTGGATCTCGAAGGATGAACACGAAAACGAGGAAGAGCTGAAGGCCCTGATTGAAAACTGTAAGGAAGGCCTTGTGGACGTTGCCGTCGTCGGCAGCGAGGCTTTGGAGGCGAAGCTTGTGACGCCCGGGAAGCTGGTGGAGTATCTAAAATATGCGCGGGAAAACATTGACCCGGAGATTCCCGTGACGACCGCGGATACCCTGGATCAGCTCCTTGCGAACAAGGAGGTTCGGCTGGCGTGTGACATCCTGATGCCGAATCTCTATCCCTGCTTCGGAGGGGCGGCGGGCGACCAGGCGCTCGTCAGCTTCGAGCAGTCTTATTATCGTCTGAAGGCCCTGGGAGGTAATAAGCAGATTGTTGTCTCGGAAACGGGGCACCCGACAGCCGGAAATGAACTTCCGTACGGCGTGACTGCCGGCGAGGCGGAAGCTGCCCGGTATTTTCAGGAGCTGCGCCAATGGTCCCTGACAAATGAAGTTTCGGTGCTGTGGTTCGAGGCATTTGACGAGGATTTCAAGTACTACGACACAAATAAGGAAATCGAACGCCATTTTGGAATCTTCGATGGCAATCTGGTCATGAAGGATGCCTATGCCAGCACTGAATTTTTTAAATCATTTGCGGCTCCGTCCTTCCGGACGAACTCGCTTCTGCTCTCCGGTGAGATTGGCGTGAATTTCTATATGGATCTCCCGGAAATAGAAGGCGTGGATTACACGAAGAGTTATATGGTTTTTACCGTCAGCGGGAAGACCCGGGAGGTACCCTTCGACCCGAACGCAAAGAACAGGGACGAAACACTGTATCAGTTTACCTGCCATGTAAACGCCGCTCAAATGGCGGAGACAATCGACGCGGTTTTCCATTACGCTGTGGACGGAGAGGAGCGGGAGATTTCCTCGCGCTGTTCAGTGAAGGATTATATTGAGGCGTACACCGCACTGGAAGAGCCGGATGAGAAGACGCTTGTCCTTGTGAAGGCTCTTGCCGATTACGGACATTACGCGCAGCAGTACCTTGCGAATGTGAACGGATGGACGATTGGTGAGAAGTATGCCGAGATGGATCTTCACTATACGGATGGATACGGAGCGGATCTGCATGCTATCGCGGAGGCTCTTTCGACGCAGAAGGCAGAACTGAAAAAGACAAATGACATCGGGAAGGTGAGTATTTCGCTGAATCTGGACTCCGGCACCATGATTTGTCTGTATGTTCAGCCGGCAAATGGATACAAGGGCGATTTCACCGCACAGGTGGACGGTTTGCCCGCGGACGCAAAGCTTCTTTCGGACGGCCGCTATCGGGTCTCAATTACCGGGATCGCCGCCCACCTGCTTGGAAAGACGTACACAATTAAGGTTTTGACAAATGCAGGCGAAAATGTCGTTTCGCTCTCTGCCATGACCTACATCCTTCTTAGCCTGACGAATCCGTCATCCCCGGAGGAGGAGACAAATGCGATGGCCGCGCTCTATAAGTATTACGCGGCAGCGGATGCAGCTCCAAAGAATAAAACTTTTCGCAATAAAACAAAAAATAGAACATATGTATTTGCTATAAATTCCTAATGTGTTGCGTTCATGC
>CADCQU010000144.1 GCA_902803635.1 uncultured Lachnospiraceae bacterium
GAAGTACCCAAGCTGGCCGAAGGGACACCCCTGGAAAGGGTGCAGGTCGTTAATAGCGGCGCGGGGGTTCAAATCCCCCCTTCTCCGTTAAAAATGAGACGAAATCGAGAGGTTTCGTCTCATTTTCTATTTAGCACAAGATCCCAAGCCCATAGAAAAAACAAAAATCTTTTTCACTTCTCTGTTGACAAATACGGAAACATCCTCTACAATACGATTTCAGCAACATAAAAAGCTTTAGCGGGAAAGCTGCCCGGAAGGGCATGCTTCTGAACATTTTCCGCCAAAGCGAGCAAGCATAAAAAAGCTTTGATGGCACTATGCAAGCTGTCCACCATTTCAGAGACCCGGCGGTTGGTGCGAGCCGGGATGCGTACAGTGCGCAGTCTCCTGCCGGAGCTGGTTCCCTGAAGGTTTGCATTTGGCAAGCTGTGTAGGGGAACCCGGAAGACCCCGTCACCATGGTCAGATGCTTCATTTGCTAAGGAGCATCGCAGAGCGGCCGCATTTGCAATGCGGCAATCCGGGTGGTACCGCGATGAAGGAACTTTATCGTCCCGGAGGTTCATTTCATTAGAACCTCCGGGATTTTCTGTATTTAAAATGCATTCCCGGGGAGAGACCTCCACACACGGTTTTGGAACACCAGACCGTCCCTCAGCCACTTGCGATGCGAGGACACGGGACGGTCACAAGTTCTCGATTACCCATTGAAACGAAAGGAGCAGGTAGCAATGAAAACCCTCAAATTCATCGACATGACCCTTCGACAGGCCGGCCCGTCCTTCGGGAAGGTCCTCTCCTTCAAGGAGAAGCTGGAAATCGCCCGGAGCCTCGACCGCCTGAAGGTGGACACCATCGAGCTTGCCCCCATCTCCGGCAGCAAGGCCGACCAGCTCGCCAACCGCACGATCGCCCAGATGGTCGTCACGCGCATCTCCGCCGCCGTGGACATTTCCGAGGGGAACATCGAGGAGACCTGGGAGAGCGTCCGCATCGCGAAAAAGCCCAAGCTGAACATCATTGCGCCCGTCTCGCCGGTCCAGATGGAGTACATTTGCCATAAGAAGGCCCCGGCCATGCTCGCGCTCATCGACGAGAAGGTGAAGGCCGCCCGCTATCTCAGTGAATTTGTCGAATTTACCGCCGAGGACGCGACCCGCGCCGAGCCGGAGTTCCTCCTTCAGGCAATCCAGACGGCCATCGATGCCGGCGCGAACAAGATCACGGTCTGCGACACGGCCGGCGTGATGCTCCCCGATGAGTTCGGCGCATTTGTCGAAAACATTATGGCAAATGTCCCCGCCTTTTCGGACATCGAGCTCTACGTGCAGATCAGCGACAGCCTGGGCATGGCCCTCGCCTGCGCCGCGGCCGCGGTCCGTGCCGGCGCGACGGGTGTCAAATGTCTGGCCGTCGAGGATGGTTTCCCGACGCTGGAGGGTCTTGCCCAGTTCGTGCACGTCAAGGGCAACGACCTGGACCTTGCGACAAATGTCCGCGTGACGGAGCTGCACCGCGTGGTGGGCCAGATCAGCCGGATCCTGGAGCCGGCGGAGGAGGAGTCGAACCGTTTCGTGAACCTCGGCTTTGAGGAGATGGCAAATGTCTGCCTCGACGCAAATGACGATATCGCGACGGTGAGCCGCGTGGTGGCCCAGCTGGGCTACGACCTGACCGAGGAGGACAAGGCGAAGGTTTTCGGCGAGTTCCAGCACGTTGCCATGAAGCGCCAGTTCGTCGGGACGAAAGAGCTGGATGCCATCGTTGCAAGCTCCGCGATGCAGGTCCCGTCCACCTATAAACTGAAAAGCTATGTCATCAACAGCGGAAATGTGATTACCGCGACCGCCAACATCCTGCTCGAAAAGGACGGGACGGAGGTGCGGGGCGTCGGCATCGGCGACGGCCCCGTGGACGCTGCATTTGCCGCGATCGAGACGATTGTCGGCCACCACTACGAGCTGGACGATTTCCAGGTGCAGACCGTGACCGAGGGACGCGACGCGATGGGCTCCGCGCTTGTCAAGCTCCGCTCGGCGGGAAGGGTTTATTCCGGCACCGGCATTTCCACGGACATCATCGGTGCTTCCATCCGGGCCTATCTGAGCACGCTGAACAAGATTGTGTATGAGGAGGCAGTATGAGGCTTTCATTTTCCATCCAGAATTGGAACAACAAGACCTGGGAAGAGTTTTTGGACGTCGCCCAGGAGACGAAGCTTCAGGGCGTGGAGCTATATAATATAGAAGGAAAAGTTTTTTCCGGGAAGGGTGGTCCCGCGAACCCGGAGCTGGCCGCAGCCGTCCGCCGCGACCTTGCCTCCCGCGGGCTGCAGATTCCGAGCATTCTCACGGTCCGCGACTTCACGGACGCTGACTTCATGGTCGAATTTGAAAAATGCGCGGCCGTAGCGATCAACCTCGGCATTGCAAATATCGGCATCCACACGGCCTCCGAGGATACGGATCTCTGCGAAATTTGTCTGCGCGGGATTTTGGAGCGGGTGAGCAACCGGCCCATCACCGTCCTTGTCGAAACCTGCGACGCCTACGGCAACACCGCGCATTTGCGTGACCTTCTGAACCGCTTTGCCGACGACCGCCTGGCGGCCCTCTGGGACATGCACACGACCACGGTGGTCGCGAAGGAGGAGCCGGAGACCACGATCACGAACCTCGGCGCGTACGTCCGCCACGTCCACATCCACGATTTCCGGATCGAGGACGGCGAGGCGGTGCCGGAGCTCATCGGCGAAGGCGATTTGCCGATCAAGGACCTCGTGAACGCCCTGCGCTCGGTGAATTACGATGGCTTCGTCTCGCTTGAATGGGATCCGGCCTACATTCGCGGGCTGGAGGACATCGAGATTATCCTCACGCACTATGAAAATGCAATGCGCATTTACGAAAATACGAAGCGTGGGAAGCCGCACCACTACTGGAACAAGGCCCACACCGGCAAATACGTCTGGAGGAAGGGCGACCTCATCGATAAGACGTTCCCGCAGGTGCTTGACAAGATGGTCGAGGATTTCCCGGACCAGCTGGCGATCAAGTTCACGACGCTCGATTACACGCGGACCTACGCGCAGTTCCGCGACGACGTGGACGAATTTGCCCGTGTGCTGGTCTCCCTCGGCGTGAAGGCCGGCTCGAAGGTGACGATCTGGGCGACAAATGTCCCGCAGTGGTTCCTGACGTTCTGGGCGGCCACGAAGATTGGCGCGGTGCTCGTCACAATGAATACCGCCTACAAGATTCACGAGGCAGAGTATCTGCTCCGCCAGTCCGACACGCACACGCTGGTCATGATCGGCGGCTACCGCGATTCGGATTACGTCGCCATCATGAACGAGCTCTGCCCGGAGATTAAGGACAACAAGCCGGGGAGTCCGCTGCACTGCCGCCGTCTGCCGTTCCTTCGAAACGTCATCACGGTGGGCTGCCGGATGCCGGGCGCGCTGACCTGGGAGGAGTCCCTGACCTACGCCAGCCGGACGCCGATGGAGGAGATTAACCGCATGCAGGCCGCCGTCAACGTGAACGACGTCTGCAACATGCAGTACACCTCCGGCACCACGGGCTTCCCGAAGGGCGTCATGCTGACGCACTACAATATCGTTAACGACGGCAAGAGCATCGGCGACGGCATGGACCTGTCCACGGCGGACCGCATGATGATCCAGGTGCCGATGTTCCACTGCTTCGGCATGGTGCTCGCGATGACCGCGACCATGACCCACGGCGGAACCATCCTGCCCATCCCGTACTTCTCGCCGAAATCCTCGCTTGC
>CADCQU010000145.1 GCA_902803635.1 uncultured Lachnospiraceae bacterium
CCCGCATAAGCATCTCAAAATCCAGCTCCTCCTCCTCCAGCATGAGATAAATGTTGCCGGGATGCTCGAAGTAAAGCATGCAGTTGACTTCCTGCGCCTCCGCATACATTTGGATTGCGTCCACGATTTGTCCGATGTACGTAAAATATTGCTGGTCGCCCAGATAATTCCGGATTTCAGGCGCATTTGGAAGCTGGAAAACGCCGATCCGGAGCCTCCTCCGGGAAAGCAAGAGGACATGGAGGTCCGTCTGAAAGGACTGCCAGCTTCCGACGCCCACGGAGGAGTCGATGTTCTCCTCCGGACGCACCACGAGGAGCATAAGCATCAAAAGCCCGATGGACGTGAAGAACATTTCCACCATGTAATTCGGGAAAACCAGCTGAATCGAGACGGCCGCCGCCAAAAGCAGGAAAACCATGAGGAGCGAGACAAGCTTCCCCTTCCCAAGGAAGTGCCGGCAGCTCAGGCAGAAGGCGATGCCGATCAGGGCATACAGGGCCGTCACCACGTAAAAGACCATCAGAAGCGGCCCGCGGGCATAGCCCCCCTCTTTCGTCACCGAGAAAACATTTCCCGTGAAGAAATTCTGGAACAGGAGGACCAGCAGCACCGAATTTGGCAGCCAGATGAGGCACCGCATTTTCAGCGAACGGAACCTGTGCTCCGTCCTCGTAATCGAGAAAATGAACAGCAGGTAGATTACCATGGAACCGTTGCGGAGCCATTTGTAGCAAAAAGACACAAACATTCCAAGCGTCACTTCCGCATCCGTCAGTGGCGTCGGATTGACAATATACTCCATCGAAATGCTCAGGATCGCGCACAGCAGGGACACGAACGTCAGGATAAAGAACATCCGATAGACCTGGTATTTGGCCATCCTTCTTCTGTAGAAGGTTATCAGAATCAAGAGAAAGTTCGGAATCGAACAGAGGTCAAAAAAGATATTTTTCATAAGCGAACCCTCAGGAGTCATCCGCCAGTCATTGCAAGGTTGATTCTATGCTCCGGAATTACTCCGGACGCACGCCAATGACAACGTGGTGGTCGTCGCTGCTTCTGGTCTTGATTGTCTGCAGCGTATACGGCATGAATTTGCCTTCCCGCCTCCGCCGGAATGAAATCACCCCCGTATCTTCCTGCCCAATCCACCGAATCAGGCTTGTTTTGCTGAGCACCCCTCTCAGCTTCTCCCTGTCCTCTACGCAGACGTCAGCCAGCAGCTTTTCTACGGCATCCCCGAAGAAATCCGCGCCGCCGGGACGGATTTCAAGATTCCCGTCCTTCCCGCTGTAGAATTCAAGGAAATGCGCCGTCACGATATCCACATAGAAGATACTCTCAAAATCGCTGGTAAGCGCATTGGAGATACTCATGTGTGTCCTTCGGACGGCTGGCGCGATGGCAATGCTCTCCTTGCCGCGCTCCACAAGGAAACGGTCAAACTGCTCCGGCGGTACCGGCTTCGAGAAGTAATACCCCTGCACGTAGTCGCAGCCCATCGCCTTCAGCACCAGGTACTGCTCCTCGGTCTCGACGCCCTCCGCCACAACCGGAACATGCAGATAGTCCGCAATGTCGATAATCAGCTCGATCATCCGGACATCCCTCGTTTCGCCAAAGGCGCTGCGCACGAAGCTCATGTCCAGCTTCAGCACGTCGATTGGCAAATGCGAGAGCAGGCCAAGCGATGAGTATCCCGTTCCGAAATCGTCCATCTCGATACGGAAGCCCATTCCCATGCCGCGCAAATCCCGTGCCGTGGAAATGACCTGTTCGGAGTCCTCGGTATAGGCCGACTCGGTAATCTCCAGCATGAGGTCTTCAGGCTCCAGGCCATAGTCCGCCAGGATTTCATTGAAGACACTCTTCAAATCCGGCGTCAGCATGTCAATGCGGGAAACATTCACCGATACGGGCACCGAATACCCAAAACGGTCCTTCCAATCCCGGATCCGGGCGGCGGCCTCCCGCCAGACAAACTTGTCGAGCTCCAGGATCAGGCCATTGTCCTCCAAAAGCGGAATAAACACGCCGGGACTGATGAAGCCAAGCTCCGGGTGAATCCAGCGTACCAACGCCTCGGCACTCGAAAGCACAGGCTTGTCCGGACGGATGTCATACTTAGGCTGGAAGAACACCGTAAACCGATGGTCCGCAAGCGATGGCCGGAAATCGTCCAGCAGGCGTTCCCGGTACAGCTCCGCCTCGTGCATCTTGGTATCGTAGATACCGACGGACATCTGGTAGCTGCTCCGGACGGAATTTGCCGCAATCTTGGCATAATCGTAACGACGTTCGATCTCGATGGATTTGTCCACCTCCGAGTAAACGCCCATGCGCAGTCGCACCCGGTTCGAGGCTTCCTCCCCGCTGAACCTTTCCGAAACCCTGGCCAGAATCGCCTCGTAGTTGTCCCGGTGCGGGCAGTAAATAAAGAACTTGTCTCCGCTCTGGCGGCAGCTCACGCCGCCAATTTCCCGCGAAATTGTCCGGATGCTGTTGCCAATCTGCGCGAGCACGCTGTCGCCGTACTGCTTTCCAAAACGCTCGTTGAGCATATGGAAATGATTGACGTCGATTACGATGGCATCCATCGGCATGTCCGTATAATGCCGGTCGTACATCCGGACATAGTTCATGAAGTAATTCAGGTTGTAAAGGCCGGTAATCGTGTCGCGCTCCGTGGACTCGATGATCGTCCGCTTCTCGGACAGCTCGATGCAGCGGTTCACGCGGGCGCGAACGATTTCCCACGAGGGATACGGCTTCGGAATAAAATCCATCGCCCCCAATTTAAGGCAGTCCACCTCGGCACTCTGGTCCGCGGTCATCACGATGACAGGAATGTCCGCATACTCCGCCTGCTCCTTCATCACCTTGAGGACCTGCATCCCACCCATACGAGGCATTTGCAAATCCAGAAGGACGATGGCGACTCTATCCTTGTGTTTTTTGAGCTGTTCAATCGCCTCAACGCCATCCGCCGCATACAGGAGGTCATACGGCTCCTCCTCAAGGATATCCGCGAGAATCATCAGGTTGATGTCCTCGTCCTCCGCAATGAGGATGTACCGCTTCTCATTGAGGAGGCTCTGCCCGCCCATTGCAGGGATGTTCGGCCCGGAAGCTTCCTCGGAGCCATCCCTTGTAACGGCTCCAAGGCTCTTTAAGAGCATCTTCTCCTCGTACATCAAATTGTCCGCGCGCTCAAAAACGCTGCGGAAGCTCGCATCCTTCCCTGACACAAATTCCGAGAGGCCGCCGGAAATGACGACACCGCCCTTGCCGATATTCTCCACGGAGCGGTCATGCAGCGCCAGGACCAGCTCCTTACGGATGACATAGTCGCGCCCTGTCAGAACGACCGCGAATTCATCTCCGCCGATGCGGTAGACCGGGCTGTGCTGGAAAATGTCGCAGACCATCATAAAGGCCTGACGGATATATTCATCCCCGGCCTTATGCCCCAGCATGTCGTTGATCTTCTTTAAGCCGTTCACGTCACAGACAACGACGGCAAAATCCCGGGCGCGGCCCTCGTTAATCGAAGCGTCCATCTCCTGCTCTTTCAGCTGGTAGGCGTGCTTGCTCTTTGCGCCCGTCATCGGATCACGGAAGGCGGTCTCCTTTGCCTTGTCGCGTTCCTCCACTGCTTTCCTCTCCCACTTTTCCATAGACAAATGGTTGATGAGCATCGCGGCGAGCGCGAGCACGAAGAGGATCGTGATAATGATGGTGTTGGTCGAGTCGACAATGTGGATATGGGTAATCTGTCCCTGAATAAACGTGTCCTCGTCCAGGACCTGGACGGCCTCCTCCGCCTCCCCATGGTAGTATTTCTGGATGGTGTAGATTGCTTCATTTGTCGAGCGCTCGTCCACACGCCCGGACCAAATCATCGCCATGAAGACGACCAGAGCCAGCAAGACGATCCAGACAATAATCGCCTTGCCAAAGCGCCTCGCATGATCCTGCTTAATGATCCACCGGAAATAGAAGAAGCCTATGACGGTCCATACCATGAAGAGGATGTACGTTTCCGTCTCCAGCATGGAATCCCCGAAAATGTGCGGGAAAAGCATGTAGAATCCGAAGAACAGCATGACGATGAAGCCAAGGCCGCCGGTGACCATTTCCCTTCGGCTTTTCATCTTTTTCGCCGTCTTGTAGGTGGCGGCCGAGACGAAGCCGTACAGCATCGTCGCCCCGAGCGTCGTCACGTCCACGATCCAGCCAATCGCCGTACGGCCCACAAAGGCCATCGGGATGCTCAGCCCGGCCACGAGGAGCATGGCATTTGCCGGAAGCTGCTTGTCATTGAGCTGCGCGAACGGGCTCGGCAGAATGTCGTCCCGCGCGGCGGCATAGAACAGGCGGCTGAGCGACCGCATATTCCCGATGAGGCTTGTCAAAACGAGCGACAGCAGCGAGGCCATCAGGATTGCCACGCCGAAATCGCCCAGATAGTGCTTCGCGGCGTAGAAGGCAGGCAGTCCCTCGATGCCGGAATATCTGCCAAGATTTTGAATGTAGTCCAGCCAGCTTGCGCAGTCCTCCGGGTATGCGGTGATGCTGAGCAGCGTGACGAAGATATATAAGGCCGCGGAGGTCAGCACCGAGATGATGAGGATACGGTGGAGTCTGTCCTTTTTGAAATTGAACTCCTCCACGGAATGCGTGATGCTTTCGAATCCGATGAACGCCCACGGCGAGATGAACGCGATCCGCAGGGCCTGTGACATCTCGTTTTTGTTTGGGACAAATGCAGGGGCAAGGCTGCCCTTGCGGCCGAAGATCGCTATGCCGAAGCAGAGCGTAATCCCGACCACGAAAATGCAGGCCATCACGATCATCAGCTGCGAGGAGATTTTCTTGCTGCGCATACACAGGAAGGTAATCCCGACGACAGCTGCAATTGTCAGCAGCACTTCGCCGAAATAGACCTCATAGCCAAAGAGCGTAAACAAATGCCCGAAGCGCAGCACGTCCCCCATAAAATACCGGCAGAACAATGGCAGGCTGGTTGCATTTGCCCAGAACATGGAAATGTAGGTCAGGCTGAGGAACCAGAACACCAAAAAGGCGCGGTCATACCCATAAACCTCCTTGGTATAGGCATAAACGCCGCCCGCGCGCGGATAGCGGGTCGTCATGAAGAAAAAGTTCCGGCACATCACCAGCATCAGGGCGGTGCCGATGAGAAGGCCGATAATCGTGCCCGCCGGCCCGGCCTGTTTCAGATATGTGCTGCTGGTAACGACCAGCGAGCCCCAGCCGACAGCGGTCCCCACCGAGAGTGCCCACGCCGCCGCCGGTGAGAGATGCGTTTGCAAACCAATTTGAGGTTTCTCCTTGGACATCAGCTTTTCTCCCTCCATTTAAAAAAACGCGCACTACCCCTATTATTAAAATATTTTAAAGCTTGCGTGCCAAAAAATCAAGCATTATGATGCAATAAGACAGTGGTATAACTATCCAGTCGTTACTGTTCAGCTAACCCCTAAAGTAGTATTGTTTTTCCTCGTGAAGGGCTTGTCATTCTGAGCGAAGCGAAGAATCCCGAAAGGTTTCTCGCAAAGTTGACGGGATTCTTCGTCG
>CADCQU010000146.1 GCA_902803635.1 uncultured Lachnospiraceae bacterium
GGGCATCGCCGACTGACGACAACGCAGTCAGGGCGGAATTTAGACAAGCAGATTTCCTGAGTTATTGATGAACAGTTCCTTAGTATCCAGCAGAAACGTCCCGTGGACGTTTCTGTCGTAGTGGACTGTTTTACCGTAAACGCCTTTGTCGCTGTTTTAGACATCTCGCCCGTCCCATGCTTTGTATAAGCTCAACAATGGAAATCAGAGAGTTCCTGTTTCGCCTACTGCAACAGGTGCGGGGGGCCGTCTGTATAGAGGAACTATGCGTCCGCTGCTCCCGAGCTTTCATCGAGCTTGCGCCTTGCGGCCTCAGCTTCGGCTTCGGCTTTCTCGGCCTTCGCGAGGGCTTCTTCCGCAAGGGCGGCCTGCGTGGATGCTTCGAGCTTCGCCTCGGTCACCAGCTTGATGGCCTTCTGGGCCATGGACTTCGCCTTCCTCGCCGCCTCGTTGGCCTCGGCCGCCTCTGCTCTGGCCTTTGCGGTTTCCGCCTCGGCGCTCTTGGCGGCAGCTTCAGCCGCCGCCCTTGCGCGGGCAGCCTCGGCCTCGGCCTCGGCCTTCGCCTTCTCGGCTTTCGCTGCGGCCTTTTCCGCGGCCTTCGCCTTCTCGGCTTCCTCCGCGGCCTTTTTCTCCGTCGCCTTCGCCTTCGCCTTGACCTCGGCAGCCTCGGCCTCTGCTGCGGCCTTCGCCTTTTCGGCTTTTTCCGCGGCCTTTGCGGCCTTTTCCTCGGCCTCTGCTTTCGCCTTTGCGGCCTTTTCCTCGGCCTCTGCCTTCGCCTTTGCGGCCTTTTCCTCGGCCTCTGCCTTCGCCTTTGCGGCCTTTTCCTCGGCCTCTGCCTTCGCCATGGCGGTTTTTTCCTCGGCCTCTGCCTTCGCCCGGGCGGCTTCCTGCAGTGCCTTGACCTTCTCCTCCTCGGCCGCTGCCTTCGCCTCCGCGGCTTTCGCCTCCGCTTGCGCCTTCGCCTTTTCGGCCTCGGCCTCGGCGGCTTTCACGCGCTTTTCCGCGGCGGCCGCAAGGCGCGTCGCCTCCAGCTTCGCCGCCTTCGCGGCCGCATTTGCCTCGTCCGTGGATTTGCCGGTCGGGACCGACACGCGGGTATCGGCGGCATTTGCCTTGGCCGCAGCCTTTGCGGCGAGCGCGGCGCCCTCCGAGATACCGGCTATGGCCACGGTCCGCTGTGCGGTCTCCTTCAGTTCGTGAATCTCAGGGATGCGCCCGTCAATATTCTCATATAGCCAGTTCATGGTAATGATTTCCCCGTAGCTAAGGCGCGGTTCGTGTTCTGTCTTGACCACGCCCGTCTGCGAGTAGAGTACGCCGTCGAAGGGCAGGAAGCTTCCTGTGAGGATGCCGGTCTGGAATGCGCCCACGAGCTTCTTTGTGTTATGGGAAAGCTCCCCGGAAAGGAGGACGCTAATGACGCCCTCGGTCATCCCGTACCAGTAATTGAGGGGGGTGCCCTTCTTTGCGGCGGTGGCGGCGTCGTAGCTTTCGTCGAGTACGCTGGCGAGAATCAATTCGTAGTAGCGTCCCCACTCGGGCACCGGTGAGGCAAGGATCGTGAACTTCCCATTGTCCTCGATGCGGTAGAGCCCGTAGGTGTGGTTTTCATCCTCCGGACGGATGAAATCCGAACCGGAAATGATGCGGACCTCGGGAGGGAAGAAATTGGACTCCTCATCGGCAAGGCTGCTCCAGATCAGCTTGACCCGGCAGAGCGGGTCTGCCATCGCCGCGCCCGCGGCAAAGGCGTTGATATTGGCAATCGAGGCATAGAGGGGGTAGTCCGCGACGTAGCCGACGACATGGTTCTCGGAGAGGCTCGCGGCGAGGATGCCCATGAGGAACTTGGCCTCGTACATCCGGGAGTAGTACGTCCGTACCGTGCTCACGGAGAGGTTGATGGAGCAGTTGAGGAAGCGGACGTTCGGGTTGTCGATGGCCGCCTTCCGCGTGGAGGGCATCATCGACGGGGAGGTCGTGAAAATGACCCCGCATTTGTCGGTAATGGCCGCGTCGATGGCTTTTTCAACGGCATCCGGCGTGTCGCAGTTGTCAAAGTAAATGGTCTCGATTCGCTCGCCGAGGCGGTGCGCGACGTCGAGACGGCCCAGCTCGTGGCCGTAGGTCCAGCTGGAGCTCTGCGCGGTTTTCTCATAGAGGAAGGCGACGCGAAGCACGGAATCCTGCTCGTGGGCGGCGCCGAAAAGCCGGCGGAAGCTCGCGCCCGCGGCGGCGGCCAGGTCGAATTCTGTTTCAACCGCCTCCGGGGAGTCCGCGATGGTGACTGTCGCGGGGCTGGCCTCGGCCTCGATCTCACGCCAGAGCCTTCCAATCCGGCGGTGGATTTCGTTCGGAGAATCCTTCAGGATGGATTCGAGGGAGTACACGTTGAGATAGACCAGGAAGGCGTCGTACGTGGTCGCCGAAAGGCGGGATCCGCCCTTATCGTCATAGATTTTCGAGAAATTGTTGAAGGCCGTCCGGAAATCATCGAGAACCTTCTCCGACCAGGGGTTCACGAGGTCCTGCCCGAGGCAGGCGGCCAGCTGCGCGTAACGCCCTTCCTGCGAGAAGACGACGTCGAAGAGGCCGGTGACCTTGTAAAAATCGAGGAATTCGTAGTAGATACGGATCCGGAGGTCGTCGGTCTTTTTGGGAAGGATGCGGATCACGTTGGCGTGGATGGAGTAGGCCCCGAGGTATTTCATCACCGAGACGCGCTTGTTGCCCTCCTCCACGTAGAATTTGTTCAGATACTCGTAGCATTTGATCGGTTCGCGAAGGCCCTCCTCAATCTGGGAAAAGTAGAGGGTCTGCCATTTGTCGGCAAATTCGGATCCGCTCGAAAGAAGGGGCATGAAGTTCGAGGCAAATGCCGTCTGCCTTCCTTTCGTGCGCGTGCCGACGATGAGCGAGAGCGGGATCTCATGGAGTCCGAGGTCAATCTCTGCGGAGATGTCGGATGCCGAGAGGCTGTCTTCGAGCGCGACAAGATAGGGGTCGGCCCCGCTAAAGAGGGCCGTGCGCTTCTCACGTTCCCCCATTCGTTTCGCTTCCAAATATTCTTCTGCCATGATGTTCTCCTTATATGTATAAAATGCCAAGATGCGTAGTGCAGATATCAGTCCTTGCTTCTATGGAGATTCCGCGAAATTGTGCAGGTCCGTTACAGAGCAAGTCTTTTCACGGTGGCCTTGAAACCATTGCCGACGGCTGTTGGATGCCTCCAGGGAGGGGCACCGTCCGTTACAGCTCCGCAAGGAACATTGCAAAGTAGTCGTCCGAGCCGCCCAGCACCGGGGAATTCTCCCCGCCGCCATTTGTCGAGCGCTTCATGGCCGCGTAGTCCGCCTCGCCGGCCTCGATGAGGTCCATCTCGTAGAGGGGGAAGCCCTCCTCACGGAAGATTGCGCAGAAATCGCTGATTGGCGTGGCGCTGTCCCTCGTCGCGAGGAGACGGTCGCGGAGGGCCGGGTCAGCGGCGGCCTTGGTCTTCATTTGCCGGAAAATTTCATCAAGGGACATGGGAACCTCCTTTTTGCTTGTGGCTCAAATGGCCTTCTTACCAACAAAATACTTTACTATTGCTTCTATTCAGCGTATGATACGAAGGTCAGACAAAGATGCCCGGGAAAAAGCTAAAAACCAGCTTCCCCCCTATCATACCACGGCGCGCGGCAAGAGGGAAGCAAAAGGAGAAAAGATTATGTGGATGGCAAATGGCTGGAAGGATTACGAGGTGCTGGAGGCGGATGGCGGCGAGAAGCTGGAGCGTTGGGGGGACTATTTCCTCGTGCGCCCCGACCCGCAGGTCATTTGGCAGACGGGCCGGAAGGACAAACGCTGGAAGTCGGCAAATGGCCACTACACGCGTTCCTCGAAGGGCGGCGGGAGCTGGGAGTTCCATAACCTTCCGGAGACCTGGGACATCACGTATACGGCAAATGGCCGCGCCCTGACCTTCCGCTTGAAGCCGTTTAGCTTCAAGCACACGGGCCTTTTCCCGGAGCAGGCCGCGAACTGGGACTGGTTTTCGGAGCTTATTGCAAATGCAAACCGCCCGGTGAAGGTGCTGAACCTTTTTGCCTACACTGGCGGGGCGACTCTGGCGGCCCTTGCGGCCGGGGCGCAGGTGACCCACGTCGATGCCTCGAAGGGCATGGTCGCCTGGGCGCGGGAAAATGCGGCCCTCTCGGGGCTTGCGGACCGTCCGGCCCGCTGGCTCGTCGACGACTGCACGAAATTTGCCCAGCGGGAGATCCGGCGCGGCAGCACCTACGATGCGATCATCCTCGACCCGCCCTCCTACGGGAGGGGGCCGAAGGGCGAGCTCTGGAAATTGGAGGAGACCATCTACCCGCTTCTCCTTCTCCTCGCGGAGCTGCTCTCGGACGAGCCGCTTTTCTTCCTATTAAATTCGTACACCACGGGCCTCCAGAGCGGAGTCCTTACCTATATGTTAAAGGAGACCCTGCGGAAGAAAAAGCCCCGCTGCGTCGAGGGCGGCGAGCTCGGGCTGCCCGTCTCCGGAACCGACCTCGTCCTCCCCTGCGGCTGTGCGGGGAGGGTGGTGTTCTAAGGGCCTTTGGGACATTTGACATAGGGCCTGTCATTCTGAGCGAAGCGAAGAATCCCGTATCCTTTGAGGTCCGTCGGGACATTGCATTTTCAAAGTTGACAGACATTTGCCAATGTCGTACAATAGAGCGAAATCGAGAAAGCAACAAGGAGGATATGGCGATGGGAAAATCATATTTGAAAATGAACCGGGATGAGCTTCTTGTCCGGAAGACGGTGCTGGAGAAGGCCTACGCGGCGGTGCAGGAGGAGGGGCTTTCCCTCGACATGTCCCGCGGCAAGCCCTCGGCGGCGCAGTTAGAGCTTTCCCACAAGATGATGGACGTCCTCTATGCACAGAGTTACTTTAATGACGAGACCGGCACGGACTGCCGCAACTATGGCACCCTCACCGGCATTCCCGAGGCGAAGCGCCTCATGGGGGCCATGTCCGAGGTCGATCCCGACAACATGATCATCTTCGGGAACTCTTCCCTGAATATCATGTTCGACACCGTCGCCCGGTCCATGACCCACGGTGTCTGCGGCTCGACCCCCTGGTGCAAGCTGGACAAGGTGAAATTCCTCTGCCCGGTGCCCGGCTACGACCGGCATTTCCGGATCACGGAGTTCTTCGGCATCAAGATGATCAACATCCCGATGACCCCCGAGGGTCCGGACATGAACCTCGTGGAGGAGTACGTCAACCATGACCCCTCGGTCAAGGGCATTTGGTGCACGCCGAAGTACTCGAACCCGCAGGGCTACACCTACTCGGAGGAGACGGTCAAGCGCTTCGCGGCCCTCACGCCGGCGGCGGAGGACTTCCGCATTTACTGGGATAACGCCTACTCCATCCACCACCTCTACGAGGATCCAAAGCGTCAGGACTTCCTTCTGGAGATCCTCTCCGAGTGCAAGAAGGCGGGCAACCCCGACATGGTCTACAAGTTCATCTCGACCTCGAAGGTGACCTTCCCCGGTTCCGGCATCGCGGCCCTCGCGGCCTCCAAGCGGAACCTTGAGGACATCAAGCGGTACATGACTGCCCAGACCATCGGCTATGACAAATTAAACCAGCTCCGCCACGTCCGCTTCTTCGGCAACCTTCCGAATATGAAGGAGCACATGATGCGCCACGCCGCCATCATGCGCCCGAAGTTTGAGATTGTGGAGAAGACCTTTGAGAGGGATCTGGGCGGCCGCGACATCGGCACCTGGACCACGCCAAATGGCGGCTACTTCATTTCCTTCGACGCGATGGAGGGCTGTGCGAAGGCCATCGTTGAGAAGGCGAAGGCGGCCGGCGTGAAGCTGACGCCGGCGGGTGCGACTTATCCGTACGGGCTCGACCCGCACGACTCCAACATCCGCATCGCCCCGTCCTTCCCGACGCTTCAGGAGCTTTCCGAGGCCGCGAGGGTCTTCGTGCTCAGCGTGAAGCTGGTGAGCATTGACAAATTGTTGGAGAAGATGCAGTAAACAAGGAGGTGAAACTGTAAATGGATGATACGACAAAGAAGGCCGAGGAATTGGCCGCCGCCGAGGCGGAAGCCCAGGCTGCCGAGGAGGCCGCCCGCGCGGCCATGGTGAAGGCCCAGATGGCCCGCCAGAAGGCGGACCAGGCGAAGGCCGGACAGGGCGGCGCGCCGGAGAAAGAACCGGTTCCCGAGCCGCCAGTGCAGGAGGACTGGGAGGAGGACGACTACGAGGACGACCTCCCGCCGAAGAAGAAAAAGAAGCACACGGGACTTGTCGTCCTCTGCGTGGTTTTGGCCATCCTCGTGGCCGCCGGCATCGGCACCTACGTCTTCTTCAACGGTTACTTCAAGGATCATTTCTTCATCCGCACCGTCATCAACGGCGAGGATGTCTCGTTTAAGAACGCGAGCGAGGTCCGTAACGCTCTTGCGGAGAAGGCCATCGGCTACGACCTTGAAGTCGTGGGCCGGAACGGGCTTACCACGAAGCTGTCCGGGAAGGACCTCGGCATGATTGCCGACGACGGCGGGGCCGTGGACAGGCTCCTTCAGGATCAGGAGGGAAAGAACTGGTTCCTCGCCATGTTCCAGCCGTCCGGCGGCGACGTCGAGATGACCCTCAGCGTCGACGAGGCGGTGCTGGAGCGGACGGTGGCCGCCCTTCCGGAATTTGACAAGGAAAATGTCAAGGAGCCGGTGAACGCCACCCTGGATACGAGCGGGAAGACCTGCGTCCTCGTCCCGGAGGACGAGGGGGCGAAGCCCGACAAGGCGAAGGTCCTTGCGGCGGTCAAGTCCGCGGCAAATGCCAAAGCCCCGGTGGTGGACCTTGACGCGGAGGACTGCTACGAGCACCCGATCGTGAAGGCGACGGATGAGACGCTTCTCACCCGCCAGGATGCCTGGAACAAGCTCCTTTCCGCCGATGTGACCTACGTATTTGGCGAGAACAAGGAGAGGGTGACCGGCGAGGACGCCCGCAGCCACATCATCGACGACGGGCAGACCGTCAAGCTTGATAATACATTTGCCCATGATCTCGTCTACGCCTGGGGCCGCAAGTACGACACCTTCGGCCTCGCCCGCGAGTTCAAGACGACGAGCGGCGAGATTGTGACCATCCCCTACGGCGGCGACTACGGCTGGTGCTCCAACAAGGAGAAGACCATCGCGGACCTCGAAAACGCGCTGCTTTCCGGCGCAACCGGCGAGCGCGAGCCAATCTGGCTCTTCCGCGCGATGGGCTGGGACAACAACGACCTCACCGGGACCTACGTGGAGGTCAGCATCGACCAGCAGCACCTCTGGTGCTACAAGGACGGGCAGCTCATCGTCGATACCCCCGTCGTGACCGGTTCGCTGGCCGAGCCGGATACGCCGACGCAGCGTGGGTGCTTCGCCATCGACGCGAAGGTCACCGACAAGGTGCTCGGCGCCCTCGACACGCAGGGCTACGCGAATCCCGTCTCCTTCTGGATGCCCTTTGACGGCGGCCGCGGCCTGCACGACGCCCCCTGGCGCGACGCCTACGGCGGAAACATTTATGTGACAAATGGCTCCCACGGCTGCGTGAACATCCCCTACGACAAGATGGCCGTCATCTACAACAACCTGCAGATCGGGCATGCAGTGGTGGTGTACTGACAAATTTATTTGAGTTGTACGTATAAATAGGGCTGCCTTCCTAAGAAAAGGCATATCATTCTGAGCAAAGCGAAGAATCCCGTTCGATTTCATGCGATATTGACGGGATTCTTCGTTTTTTATTGGTATGAGCATATCCCTGTATCTTCTTTTTGTTTCCTTTTTGTGTTTTGCTTAAAATTTTCAAGAATCTGTGGTATAATCCTTCTAATTGGGAGGAAAGCCTATGGAAGAAAAGAAAAAGAAGAAACGAAAGGGGTTCGGTCCCATTTCCATTATCCTGTTAATTGTCGCCTTCGGCGTCCTCGGCTACTCCATTTGGCAGCTCGTCCTCATCAACAACAACTACTCCGGCGCACAGAAGGAGTACGAGGCCCTCGCGGATACATTTGTCGGAACGGTGACGAAGGCTCCTGAGAGCGCGGAAGCAATCCCGGCGGACGAGGAGGACCTTCAAAAGGACGGCCATGGCAGCGTCGTCCGCATCCGGAAGAGCACGGGCGGGACGGAGAGTACGGCTTCGACCGCTGCATCCGGCGACAACGGTGGCAGCGGTGAGAGCGTCGAGTACGTGCCCGTGCCATTTTCCGTGGACTGGGCGGGCCTCAAGGCCGTGAACCAGGAGATCGTCGGCTGGCTCCACGTGGACGCACTCCCGCACATCCATTACCCCATTTGCAAGGGGGCCGACAATAGCTTCTACCTGACCCACACCTTCCGCCGGGAGCTCTACCCCAGCGGGTCCCTTTTCATGGACAAGAACAACACCGGCGATTTTACAAATGCGGCGACCTATGTCTACGGCCACCGGATGGACGACCACAGCATGTTCGGCGATTTGAAGGCCCTGGAGAGCCAGTCCCTGGTGGACCAGAACCCGTATTTCTGGATTTACACGCCCGAGGGCGTCTTCTGCTACCAGATTTTCTCGGTCTTCGAGGAGCCGGCGGAGTCCGATGTCTTCGCCTACCACTTTGAGCACGACAAGGACTTCCTGAAATGGGCGAAATACGTACAGTCACGATCGATGGTGGACACACATACGACCGTCTCCCGTAACGAGAAGGTCGTCGTGCTCGCCACCTGCACCACGGACCGCGTCCGCCGCTGCCTCGTCTTCGGCAAATGCATCTCCTACCGGCAGCCCGGTGAGCCGGAGCCGACGCCCACGCCGACCCCGAAGCCGAAGAAAAAGAAGAAGCCCACCGAAGTGCCGGAGAACCAGGGGGATTTGGCAAATGA
>CADCQU010000147.1 GCA_902803635.1 uncultured Lachnospiraceae bacterium
AGGGCGATTAAATTCAGGTATTTCGACATGCGCGTACACGAAATAATACCCCGTGGTGGCGCGCGCCAGCGCATGGAGATTTACTCTATTTTGCTATCCCCATCTTTCCTCCGGGCAGCCCACGCATTTTAAGCTTAGAATGTGTTTTTCGAGGTTTTGAGCTTAACTTTTCTCCGGGTTAGCCTACATATTTTAAGCTCAGAATGCCTTTTTCGCGGATTTGAGCTTAACTTTCCTCCGGCAGGCTACACATTTTAAGCTCAGAATGCCTTTTCCGCGGATTTGAGCTTAACTTTCCTCCAGGTAGCCCACGCATTTTAAGCTCAGAATGCCTTTTTCGCGGATTTGAGCTTATCTTTTCTCCGGGTAGCCTACATATTTTAAGCTCAGAATGCCTTTTTCGCGGATTTGAGCTTAACTTTCCTCCGTGCAGCCCTCGCATTTTAAGCTTAGAATGCGTTTTTCGAGGTTTTGAGCTTATTTTCCTTGTGGCAGAATGACAGAAAGTCGGGAGACACCTGAACAATAATCCTTCACACGATGCTTTAACATCAAAAATATAAATTCAACGTTGACAATCGTTGCAAAAAACATTATTATAATAAAAGAAGGGACACACCGAAAGCGGTTGTCCCCTACCTCATGAATAATTGTTTCGGTATTACCTTAACAACCGTCACTTGGCAGAGTGGCGGTTGTTGCTTTTTCTCGTGATCCGCAGCGTGAAGGTAAATCCAAACACGTGCCAAGTCAGAGTTACTGGCATTTGCCTCACCTCCTTTCGAAGGTAAGAGTCCAACCGCTTTCCGCTTTTTGCATGGTATGTCCCCGTGCCATCAGACACTCCCTGAAATTATTCAGGTATTCGTATTATATCACCTATACATATTTTTCGTCAAGTCATTTTTGCAACAGCAACCATAGGGTAGAGGGAGGCGAACGCCGACCCTCTATCCCCTTCGCGAGCCGCGTGCTGCCAAAGGCAGCAAAATTCTTTACGCGGCTCTGTGAATGCGAAAAGCCAGCGCCCCTTCCGGAGTGCTGGCTTTTCCTTTGCATCTTTTGCTTCATGACACCGCTATTCGTACAGGTGCGTAACTAAGGTCTGTACCGCTTCTCCCTTACGAAAGGCTCCCAATCACCTTGTACCCGTCACCCATCGCGAAGGCGTCGATGTCCTCGTCATCGGCAATATAGAATGTGTCGCCGATGTAGAGGCCGCGGCAGTTGCTGTGATCGTCGTAGTGATAATCGTCGTCGCCGCCTTCGCCAAGGCTTCGCACCAGCTTGCAGACAATCTCGTCATTTTCGACGGAGAAGAGGAGGTAGGCGTACTCGCCGTGCATGCGGACATCCGCCGTCCGGCCCTTGGTTTCGGCCGCCGCATCTGCCGCAGTCTCCTTGCGCTCGCTCACCGCTTCGGTCGTGCCGTCGTCGTACACGAGGCCCTCCGCGACATCCGCCGAGATTTGATCAATGTATTCCAGGCCGGCGGTACCACCGCTCTCATCGACAAAGGCGACGCCCTCGGCCGGCAGTATTTCGGCAACGTCCGCGGAGGAATCCTGGGCCGCGAGCTTCTCCTCCGGCACTTCTTCGCCCTCCTCATCGGACGGATCCACGGCTTCCGAGGCAACGGTCTTCGATGAAGAGCCCGCCTCTGCCTCATCCTCCTCGACCGGGTTCATCCCTTCCTGTTCGTAGTACAAATCCTCCCAGTCGTAGTACCGCCGCGACCACCACGCCTCCCCCGCCGCAAAGCCGAAGAGGTTCTTTGCCGGGTCGGCGAGGATGGCCTTGTAGTTTTCAAATGCGGCCGTAGGCTCGACGTTCCGAAGGACCATTTTCGAAATCTCCTTGACATTTGCCGGGTCGGAAATGTCGAAGAGCGAGAGCTTCGTGCCGATCGTGTCGCCAGTCTTCGGGTTCGTCTCGTAGCCGAGCCCAAGGAGCCGCCCGTCGCCGAAGGGATGCAGGTACTCCGAGAAGCCCGGAATCTTGAGCTCGCCGAGAAGCTTCGGGGCCGTCGGGTCGGAGAGGTCCACGCAGAAGAGCGGGTCCGTGTTGCGGTAGGTCACGAGGTAGAGCAGGTCGCCGATGTAGCGGGCGCTCTTGATTTCCTCGCCCTCGATGATGTTTTTGAGGCTCCCCACAGGTTTCATGTCCTTGTCAAATGTAAACACCGAGTTCGTACCGTTCCAGCCGCGGGTGACGGCCGCACGGAAATGTCCGTCCGCGCTCTCGCTGACCGAGAAGCTGTCGTCCACGGTTCCCGGCAAATAGGCCGCGCCGGTGGGCCGGATGATGCCGTCCGCGAAGTCCACGCGGATGACGTTCATGCCCTCGTAGTCCTCCTCATTTTCACCCATGAGGAAAATGGCGTTGGCCGAGACATAGATATCGTTAAGGTCGGTGCAGACAAGCTTCGCGTCCGCCGCCTCGTTGGGATTGTCAAGGTGCACCGAGCCGATGAGCCAGCTGCGGGAGAAATTCTGTGTCTTCGGGAGATAAATGTCCCCCACGCTGAGGGTCTTGCCGTTCACCTTCGGGACGACACCCGATGTCAGGAACTCCTCCTCGTTGAAGACTTCCGTATTTGCATCGCCGGAGGCATCCTTCGGATCTCCGGAAGTGTCTTTCGCAGCCTCGGAGGTATCCTTCACATCGCCGGAGTTGTTTTCCACAGCCGCAGCTTCTTCCTTCGCAGTCCGAGACGCATCCGCGTTTTCCACTGTAAACACTTCCAGGCCGTCAGAATTCGTCTCGCTCCCAACCGTAAGCGAGGAAGCTTCCTTCACATCGATAGTCTTCGCCCCATCGGCCGCCTTCTTCACGGCCACAGCCTCGCCCTCACTGCTTACTGCGGCACTGGAGGTCGCCCCATCTGTCTCGACGGGTTCGATTCCGAAGCTTTCGAGCAGCTCCTCTAAGAAATCGGCAATCCCACGAATCAAGCCGCCCGAGCTTTTCTCCTCGACATAGTCAATGTTGCGGTACCAGTACGGATAGTAGCGCCGCTCGGTCTTGTCCGTAATCACGTACACCACACCGTCCGCGACGCGGGAGGCCTCGTAGCGGCCTTCAAATGCCACGTTCCCGACTTCCTTCGGATTCGTCCGGTCGCCCAGCTCGTAGGTGCGGACGTGCGTCTCTACCTTCTGGTCCAGCACGTAGTAGGAATCCTCGGTATCATTTTCAAGTCCCGTCGAGTACTCATTTGTCAGAAGCACGAGCTTGTCGCCCACGAGGAACATATCGAGGACGTCGGCATTTGTCGAAAGCTCGGGTTCAAACTCGGAGACCTTCGTCAGCGTCCCGCCGTCCGCACGGACGATGCGCACCTTCTCGCCGTCAAGGAGCTGGTAAATGAACTTCCCATCGGTCTTCACCACGTCGCCCTCGTCGACATTCGCCTCCCGAAGGTTCGTCGTGCTGTGGTCACCCTCGACCGCCGTCGGGGCAGCCTCCGCTACATCGTTCGTCATGGCGGCATCCTCAACATATTTTTCGCCCGAAGACGCTCGCTTCACTCCGTAATCCACCTGCGGGTAAGCATAATATTCGTCGCTATACCGTTCAAATCCAAGGACATTCTTCACGTCCTCGTAGCTTTCCGGCCTTGCCAGCACGCCTGCAAGCGGAAGTGCCTTCGCGTTTTCTCCGCCGCCCTTTCCGCCCTTGGTTTCGGCAAATGCCTCGTCCGAGCGGCGGATGAGCTCCTGTGCCTTCTCCCCAAGCTCGCCTGTTTCGGCAAATGTGGCCCCCTCGGTTACCATGCTCTCGGCATTTTCCGCCACTTCCGCGTCCTCGGAGTTCGTGCTCATGCCGCCAGCCAACACGCCCTTTGCCTCCACGCCGCCTGCAGCCGCATCCGCCGCGAAGCTCTCGCCATTGTCCGTCCCTTCGGCAGCCGTGTATTTCTCCGACATGGTGTTCGCCGCATTTTGCCCCTGCTTGTTATTGCCAAGGAAAATGACCGTCGGCACCAGGATGGCGACCACGAGTATCGCAGCGGCAGCCGCCAGAACCTTCCGAAACTTCAAAATCTTCATATTCTCGTTCCTCCTTTGCAGCTTGCCGCCATTTGCCCGAAGGTACGCCTCCACGTTCTCCGGGGAAAGCGACTCGGGAACCTCCACCTTCGCATCACGAATCTTCTGCAGCAGGGCCTCGTCCGGGGTCTCCGCCGACTGCCGAACCTCCCTGTCCTTTTTCTCTTCCATGACACACCTCCTTTTCGAATCTTACACCATGGTCTTCCGCAGCTTCTCCAGCGCCCGTTTCTCACGTGACCGCACCGTCGCGTCCTTCATATGGAGCATCCGCCCGATTTCCGCGCTCGTGTAGCCACCGAAGATATGCAGGAGAATAATCGTCCGATCCTGTTCCGGCAGGCTCGTAAGCGCCTCCCGAAGGTCTGCATTTGCCGAAAAATCGGAATTCGGGGCGGCCACCGTCTCGGCCATCGCCTCCGTCAGCTCCGCGTCCTTTGACAAATACCCCTTCCGCCGGCGCTTGATATTTGCCGAGAGAATCCGGAAGATCCAGCCCCGGAAAGCCTCCGCCGACCGCAAATGCCGGATCTGTGCGTAGGCCTCGCCCACGACGTCCATCACCGCGTCCTCCGCGTCCTCCCGCTGGCCCAGCATATAGTACGCATAACGGAACATATCCTGGTACACCAGCGTGTATAAGGCTCCAAATGCCTCCACGTCTCCGGCCCGCGCCCGCTCGGCCAGCCTCGTCATATCGTCCATCGCACTTCTCCTAAGTTTGGAATCGATTCTACCTTTAAAGTGTGCCCTGCCTGGTGATTTGTTGCAGGAAAGTGATAAAGTTTTCAGATGAAAAATCCTATAAGATTCCCCTGTCATGCCGAACAAAACAGAGAATCCCTCTTGTCATTCTGAGCGAAGCGACACCTCAGTGTGCAGAAAACAGTCCAGTGAACTGTTTTCTGTAAGAATCCCATTATTTTTTCGCTTCTTTTCACGGGATTCTTCGGTGCTCCGCACCTCAGAATGACAAAAAGGTTACTTTTTGAATTAACTGTACAGTTTGAAAGTTTTATAGAAAAAGAAGTACCCCCGGCATCAATCCGGGGGTAACATAGAACCCTGTTCCAAAAAATTTTTATGCCAGCTTCTCTCCCGTCAAAAGCTCGTAGGCCTCCAGATACTTCGCGATCGTCTTTTCAATCACGTCGTCCGGGAGGAGGTAGTCGCTCTCCGGGTTCGCCTTCAGCCAGTCGCGCACGAACTGCTTGTCGAAGGACGGCTGCCCGTGGCCCGGCTCGTAGCCCTCCACCGGCCAGAAGCGGCTCGAATCCGGCGTCAGCATCTCGTCCGCCAGCACGACATTTCCGTCCTCGTCAAGGCCGAACTCAAATTTCGTGTCCGCGATGATAATGCCGCGCGTCCGCGCATAGTCCGCGCATTTTTTGTAAAGAAGCAGCGTGCAGTCACGAATCGTCTCGGCATATTCACGGCCGCGTCCCGGAAACTCCTTCTCCAGAACCTCCATGCTCCGCTCAAAGCTGATATTCTCATCGTGGTCTCCGATTTCCGCCTTCGTGCTCGGAGTATAAATCGCCTCCGGAAGCTTCTCGCACTCCTTGAGGCCCTCCGGCAACCGGATTCCGCAGACCGTCCCGTTCTCCTTGTAGCTCTTCCAGCCAGATCCCGTGATATAGCCGCGGACGATGCACTCGATGGGCAGCATCGTCAGCTTTCTGCAGAGCATGCTCTTTCCGGCAAATTCCGGGCCACGGAAGAATTCCGGCATGTCCGCCGGCTCGCAGCTGATCATATGGTTCGGAAGGATGTCCTTCGTATATTCGAACCAGAAGCGGGACATTTGCGTGAGCACCGTCCCCTTCTTCTCAATCTTGTTCTTTAAAATCACGTCAAATGCCGAAATACGGTCGGTTGCGACCATGACGAGGGCATCCCCCAGATCGTAAATCTCGCGAACCTTCCCTTCCTTCACCGGTGTATACATTTCCATGACAAATGTCCTCCCTGGCGACGCCGCTGCTCGAAAGCGCCGCTTCCTTGTAAACGTCTTATCGCGACAACAATAGTATACTCAAAAAAATGAAAATGGCAAGTACTTTCCAATGAGCAAACGAAAAAGGTGACCTCCCCGAAAGAAGGTCACCTGTCATTTGCTCATTAATTACTCGCTGTTTCTCTTCCTGCGGAACAGGATCACGGCCACGATGACGATGAGGGCCGCGGCAATCCCGGCAATCGGGATCCAGATATTTGTCGTATCTCCGGTCTGCGGAACCGGCGGACGGTACGGGGTCGGCGAGTAGGTCGGATACACGTACTTCGTCGGCGTCGGATAATGGTAAGTCGTCGGCGTTGGGTATTGATAGGTTGTCGGTGTCGGGGGCTTGGGCGTGCAGGTCGTGCACGGATACGGCGTACAGGTTGTACACGGATATGGCGTAGGCGTCAATCCATGCAGCGGCTCCGTCGGTGTCGGCTCCGGCGTCGGTGTCGGCGTGAGCGTGATCTCAATCACCTTCGCCGAGGACCATACATTGTAGGTCAGCGCGTCGTCGTCATCCGCCGCATAGGGTACCGAAACCAGCATCGGCGAGAAATCATAGGTCACGCCCGCCTCGGTCTGCTCAAAGCCGTCCCCCTTGACAAGGTAAAGTCCCGGTTCCAGGTCGTAGAACGTAATCAGGTTCGTCCCATCCCCGTATTCCTCCGTGGCCAGCGGCTCCGTCTTGAGCTGCGGCATGAACACCTCCAGAAGGAGCCTCGCGGCCTCTGACCATTTGGCGGTCGCCTGACGGTCCGTCACAAGAATGTCGAGATCCAGATAACCCTCCAGGATGGAGTATTCTTCCGTAAATTCGAAACGGATATCATCCGTCATGTCCGCAATCTTGTAGAGCAGGATCTCATGTGCCGTATCGCTATCCGGAAGGTCCGTGATAGTCAGGGACATCCCCTGGCTGCGATCGAGCGGTTCCAGAGCCGCCACCGGCCTTACGCAGGACAGCACAAGAACCGCCGCGCACAGCAGGATTACCGTCATTTTTCTCAAAATCTTGTCGGACATACCAAGCCGCCTCCTCATTACTTTGTCTCTATATGGCAAATGCTAACGCACCGATCATTTGTCGATTCTTTCGGCAACGCAGAGCAGCGTCCCGCAAAGGAACCTTACTCGTCCTGTTTTCCGCCTCCGCCGCCAGTCCACCAGTCTGCGCCGCGGTCGCCGCTTCCGGCCGGCGGGACAAACTTCCGGATGGTCTTGCCAGAGCCTTTTTTCGAATCTGCATCGTCTCCGGAGGAACCGCCTCCGCTATTTCTACGGTCGGCATCCTTCTTCGCCCACTTGCTCCAGCGCTTCTTCCTGCGCAGGAAATGCACGAGACACGCAAGGACGGCCACCACAGCCATGAGCGGAAGGTTCATAACCAGGCGATCCAGAAGCCCGTCGCGGATGTATCGCATGTCGGAAGAACGCATTTGCTGCAGCAGCGTCGCTCTTGCGGCCCTCTTTGCCGGGTCTTCAATCTCCGGCTCAGGCTCGGAAAGTACACGCTTCCCGCGCACCAAAAGCCTGTGCGAGTTAATGCCGTAAGGGGTACAGGTGACCAGCGTGCAGTAATCCTCGCCCTCCACCGCGCCCAAAAGGCTCAGCTCCGAGGGGAGCACGACCTCAATCCTGTCAATCTCATAGAGAAGACTTTCCCCGAGAACCTCAAGGCTGAACATGTCGCCCTCGCGAAGCTCATCAATACGTGTAAACAGCTCCGCGGACGGCAGGCCCGTATGGCCGGTAAGCACGCAGTGCGTCCCCGGACCGCCCACGGGAAAGGACGTCCCTTCCAGATGGCCAACCGCGATCTGCAAAACAGACTCGGAGGTTCCGTGATAAATTGGCAGATTCACGCCAATCTTCGGAATCTCCACATATCCCATAATCCCGGTGCCGGAAACGTCCAGCACCGAATTGTACGCGATTCTCGCCGCGCCCTCCATCTCGACCGCCGGCTGCACGGGATGCGAGGCATTGTACTCCCTCGCCTCCTCACGCATCCGGACGACCTCTTCGGGTTCCATCGCCTCGACCATGCGGGTATACCGCACGATGGCGCCGTTCTGCTGCTGCTGGTTCCACCAGTTTGCAAATGACGGATACCCGATGATGGCAAAACCGGCAATCAGAACCAGCACCATGAAGAATCGAATGATTTTTCTTACCACGGACACTCCTTCATATCCCTACATATGCAGCCACCAGTCATCCTTGCTCACTCCATATTTCGCAATGATGGCTGCCGTCCGAAGGTCGGCCTCCTGCTTCTCCCATTTGTCCCAGCGCTTCTGCCTGCGGATGAAATGCACAAGCATGGCGACGGCCCCAAAGACAAGGTAGGCAATGACGCCGGCCCAGATTCTCTGGAAGAGCCCGTCCTTGAAGGCATTTCCATCGGAAGAACGCAGCACCTGAATCAGCCGCTCGCGTTCCGCCGCCTTCACGGGGTCATCGATAATCGGCTCCTCCTCCGGGATTACGCGGTGCCCGCGCACCAGGAGTCTATGTGTATTGATGCCGTAAGGCGTACAGGTAATCAGCGTACAGAGGTCTTCCCCCTCCTTCGCCACAAGGTCCGTCAGAACCGACGGCAAAACCGCCTCGACATGCTCAATCTCGTAAACAAGCGTCTCGCCAAGAACCTCCAGGCTGAACGTATCGCCAACCTTGAGCTCGTCCACCCGCGTAAAAAGCTCCGCGGAGGGAAGGCCCGTATGCCCCGTGAGCACGCAGTGCGTCCCCGGACCGCCGACCGGAAGGGATGTCCCCTCCAAATGCCCGACGGCCACCTGCAGCACCGCGTCCGAGGTTCCATGATAAATGGGCAGGCTCACTTCAATCTTCGGAATCTGTATGTACCCCATGATGCCCGTACCCGAGACGTCGAGCACCGAATTGTAAGCCTCCCTTGCCTCCCCCTGCAAATCCACGGCGGGCGACACCCCATGGGCATCGTTGTACTCCCTAGCCGCCTTCCGCATGGCGATGACCTCTTCCGGTTCCTTCGCCTCAACCACGCGCGTGTACCGCACGATGGCCCCGTCCTGCTGTTGCTGGTTCCACCAGTTGGCAAATGTCGGATAAATGAGGAGCGTCAGGCCGCTGACAAGAAGGAGCACCATGAGGGCGTTGACAACCTTCTTTGGCAAATGGAATTGCCGGCGCTTTTTCTTTCTTTTTTTCACTTCTTAGCTTACTTCTTTTCTTTCTTGCTTTTGCTGGAGAAGAAGAGGTATGCGCCCGCCCCGACGACCAGGATGCCGCCAATGATGTAGAGGATCGTCGTACCCATGCCGCCGACCTTCGGCAGCGAGGTGGACGTTTTGTTCTCGAACGGAATCATGTTGCCAAGCTTCTGGCCCTCATCCACGCGGCCCGCCGCGTCGAATTCATTTGCCACGGCCTTCGTGGAACCGATGCTGCGGTAGCAGACGGTACCGGCCGTCTCGGCAACAACCAGCGAATCCATTCCATACAGAATCTGTTGCGGTTCTCCGTCCGAAGCCTCGTTCGCGCCTACGATATGGAAGAACACCTCACCGGCCTCCTGGTTGTAACCTGTCGGCGCGTAGGTTTCCTTCAGGTAATACGAATCCGAGTCAAGTCCCGTAACCCAGAGAATGCCCGTGCCCTTCTTGGTAGTCAGGGTATCCACGACGACATAGCCGTGCTCGGTCGGCTCGGACTTGCGGATCGCGCCGCCGGTCGTCTCGGACTTCGCGGCATGCTGCACCTCGTCGGAGGAATTGAAGCGGTACCTGCCGTCATCGAGATAGATGAACTTGAGGGGCTTCCCGTCCTTAAGGATCTGGAAATGCGCCCCGTCGACCGTCTTCTCCTCCTCTTCCTCGGTCTGCTCAAACTTGAACACCCGGACCGACCAGGTCGCCGTGGACGTCACGTCCTCCTCGGTGTCCTTCGGATCGCCGTAGCGGACCCGCGTGCGGTTCTGGTTCACATTCAGCTGGTCCATGATGGCCTTATCGTTCAGCGTGGCCGTGTAAGTCACCACCACACGGAAGCAGTTGGCCGGGTCATCCTCCGCGAAATTGTTGCCAATCTGGTCGGAGAGGAAGGTCAGGAACTTCTGGTTAAAATGCACCTCAAAATCAAGATCTACGACCTTGTTGCCCATCATCACGCCCTTCGTAAGGCCTTCGGTACGGACCGTGTAGAAATCATCCGTCGTAAGGCTCTTGTAGATGGGCGGCGCGGCCTCCGTAAACTGGTTCAGGGCAACCGTCATCGCCCCCTCCAGCTTCACCCATTTGTCGTCGCGGATTTCTTCATTTGCATCCTTCTTAAGAAGATACACCACGATGGAGTCTTTGTCGAGGGTCAATCCCTCGTCCATCGCGTCGAAAAGGATATAATCCTCCGCGCCCTTGCGGACGTCGATGCGGGTCTTGTAGTACACGGTATCGCCAATATTGGCATCATTCTGGTGGAGGTAGGCCGTCACGGCGTCACCCACTTCGCCGCCCCTGTCGACCTGCATGGAGTTCTCCTGAATCGTCTTAACGACCTCGGGGACCTCGTTCTTGTCGGTGATGACAATCTTTGTGTTGGTCGTATCGAGCATGCAGAGCGTGCCGACCGTGGAGGAAACAACGTAATAGCCAAGGTCGATGTTATGGAACGTGTAGGAGTCGGTGCCCGGATTCACGACCTCGCCCGTCGGCTCGATATGCAGGTTTCCAAGCTTTTCCTTGCCGGCGAACTCAATCGCCTCCTGCGCAAGCTTCTGGGCCGTGCTCGCCGACGTGAACTCGCGGCGCGTTGTTTCATCTTTGTTCAGGTACGGGTCGTCCGAGAAGCTGTTCTCCATCTTCTCCGTCGGCTTCACCGTATAGTAGCGGACGTCCTTGCCCTCGTAAGGCAGGGCCACATCCTCCACCTCGAAGATGTCGGCGTGGTCGCGGATGAACGGAAGCCACAGCGAATTCTCCGCGATGGCATAGGCATAGCGGTCATCCGCGTGATGGTCGGTCTCCGTGTCGGAGTCGGCAAAGGACACCAAATCAAGGATCTTGTAAATCCGGTATGTCTGGTCGGGGTCGATCCCCTCCAACTTGATTGCGCCTCTCACCTCAGTGAACCGTCCCTCAGCGGCATGGACAAATGCCGGTGCCGCGAGCGTGGCGGCAAGGATCACGGAAAGCATGATGGCCGCAAGCTGTTTGATCCTCTTCATA
>CADCQU010000148.1 GCA_902803635.1 uncultured Lachnospiraceae bacterium
GGCCATGCCATGCTGCTGGATGGCGGCGGGCGGGAGAGTTCCTCTTTCGTGGTCGCCTACCTGAAGGAACATGGGATCGACCACCTCGATTATCTCGTAGCCAGCCATTTCGACGAAGACCATATCGCGGGCCTCATCGGCGTTCTCAAAACGGCCAAGGTCGATGCCGTCATTCAGCCCGCCTACGAGGCCGACACGAAAATCTATCGCTCTCTCCTCCGGGCGGAGGAGGAGACCGGCGTTCCCGTGCTCATTCCACAAGCAAATCCCACACGCTCCAACCTTACAGGCACCTACTTCGCAAAGGATAACACCGTTCTTTACAGAGCAGGCACCCCTTGTTCCGGAACCGCTACCTCTTTTACCGCAGCCGGCGCCTCTTTTGCCGGAACAGGTTCTTCTCTTGCCAGTAAAGCTGCCACGAAGAAACAAGAAAATGCCCGTGCCTCCATCCCCCTCGGGACGCCGATTCCTCTTGGTTCGGCCTTCTTTACGTTCCTCGGGCCTGCGTCCTATGCGCACGATGTGGAGAACAACAATTCCCTCGTGCTCCGCGCCTCCTGCGGGAAACGACATTTCCTCTTTCCGGGGGATGCAGAGGCAGCCGCCGAGGGGGAACTCCTCTCCGGTGGACTCCCGCTCCGAGCGGACGTCCTTGCCGTCGGACACCACGGAAGCGCCACCTCCACCACGGATGCTTTCCTTACAGCCGTCCAGCCAAAAATCGCGGTCATCAGCTGCGGGAAGAACAATCCCTACGGTCACCCTGCGAAGCAGACCCTTGACCGTCTGAAAGCCCTGGGTACGGAAATTCTCCGCACCGATCTTTCCGGTACCATCGTGCTCTCCACGGACGGGAAAACCATCCAAAACATCTCCGAAATTGTTTCCTGAAAGGAACATCGCCATGCGTCTTGACAAATATCTCTCTGATATGGGAATCGCTTCCCGGGCCAATCTTAAGAAGGACATTCGCGCGGGCCTGGTGACCGTGGATGGCGTGGCCGTCCGCGATCCGGGCTTCCACGTTCCCGAGGGCGCGGACATTTGCCGAAAGGGCGTGCCCGTCCACTACGAAGCCTTCGCCTATTATATGCTCAACAAGCCCGCCGGGGTCATCACCGCGACGGAGGATCGTCGCCAGAGGACCGTGCTCGACCTTCTGCCGGAAGACCGGCGGAAAGACCTCGCGCCGGTGGGGCGTCTTGACAAGGACACGGTCGGCCTCCTTCTGATTACCAACGACGGCGACCTTGCGCACCGTCTCCTTTCCCCCCGCCATCACGTGGACAAGGTCTATTTTGCACGAATCCGCGGCCGTGTAACCGAAAATGACGTGCAGGCTTTCCATGACGGTCTCCGTATCTCCGAGGATCTTCTCTGCCTCCCGGCGAAGCTGGAAATCCTTCAGGTTCTATCCCCCGCACAACCCTCTAATAAAGATGATACCACTCAGAAAATCCCCCTATCTGTACCAGCTACAGTTCAAAAGAACGTAGCTCCTTGTGACATCCATGAGGTTTCTCCGTCCACAGCAGGTAATGTTCCAGCATCTGCCAATCTCGCTGATGCCCAGAGAACCAGTCCTTTTTTCTCAGAGGAAGCCCTAACCGTAAAAATATCTGCAGATGCTTCTGAGGATTTCTCCATCTCTGGACATTTCGACTCTTCTCCTGAAGACTTTTATTCCGATGTGCTCGTCACGATCCGTGAGGGTAAGTTCCATCAGATTAAGCGAATGTTCCTTGCTGTCGGAAAGGAGGTCGTCTACTTAAAACGCCTCTCCATGGGGCCTCTTGTTCTCGACCCCACGCTTCCCGAAGGCTCCTGTCGCCGCCTTACCGAGGCGGAAGTCTCAGCATTAAAGACTGTTTCCAGTTCCGATTGATACCTTGCTGAAACAGAAGTCTATGCCACAAAAGCAACTTTCAAAAGTGTATTCTTTTCCAGGTATTCCTTCGCCACCCGCCCGATGCCGCTCCATTCTATGTGCTCCAGGTCAAAGCCGGAACACTGGGTCCTTCTCCAGCAGTTCCTTCGCCACCCGCCCGATGCCGCTCCATTCCAGATGCTCCGGGAAATTCCGGGATTCCTCCGCCGTAAATGCCGGCAGCTTCACCCTGCACAGGCTTTCCGCGACCTCCCGGTTCCCGTCACGTTCCAGAAACGTCTGCCGGAACTCCGTCAGCTTCGCTTTCCCAATCAGATCCTCCGCCTCAGGCACGTAGATGCGGTCGCATTCGGCAAGAAGCGTCCGCAGATGCCCGCCTCCGCCGGCGACATCCACAAGCAGTACCTCGTAGCCCGTCTTTTCCCGCAGAACATCAAAGAACCTCTCCCATTCCTCCTCCGAAACATCCCGCAATTCCCCGGCGAGCGCCGCCGGCGGAAGAACATCCAGCTTCCCGTATGAACACGCAGCTGCCGCGATGGCCGACGCAAGATTCTCATTTTTCTGCCGCAGTAAGAAGAAAAGATCCGCAAGATTCGTTTCTTTCGCCATTTGGCCAGTCTCCATCGCAGCCCCTGTCAGTGCGTTCTTTTCTGCTTCTGAAGAAATGCGTCCCGCTGTCAGACCAGGCCTGCGAATCCCCTTTCCTCTCACCAAAAGCCCCTCCCCCTCGTCATACCCACTCTGCCGCATTCTAAGAAGCGCTCCCAGCCCGGAAAACTCCTCCAAAGAAAAGTACAGCGTTGGCCGAACCCTCGCCATTTGCCGCCCGAGGGCAAGCAGGAGCGAAGTCTTCCCGCAGCGGCCATTTGGCGAATAGACACCGATCGTGCGCACCTTCCGTTTAAGAATCCCCGCAGACTCCCCGTTCCTTTCCTTCCCAGAGACGGCAAGAGCTTCCGCAAGAAGGCTCCTCGCCATCTGATAGCGGGAAACGGCCGGAAGGCCTTCCCAGGTCTTTACCCGCTCCTCCGTAAGGCAGAGCACCGTGCCAGCAGGAAGCCGCCGTGTCTCCTCCGAAACCAGCGACTTCGCAAGAAGCAGGATTTCCACGCGCTCCTTCCCGCAAAACTCCGCCAGCTTCTCTATCTCCGTAAAGCCATACACGGTAACCGGCAAGCCACGCTCCTGCCCGGCGAAGGCCACCAGCCGCTCCACAAAGCCCCTCTCGCCATCCAAAACGGCCATAATCTTCTTTCGCAAGCTTCCTACCTCCGTTTCCTTCTTCCACAAGAAACCAAGCTCCGTTCCAAGACACAAGCCATAATCCCCCGCGTCCTCCCCCTGCTACTGTTTCATAGCGAACATACAGGCTCCATTCGAAACACGTTTCCATGATTCCATTCGAGAAAGCCTCTTTCGACTCAAAAAAGTTTCTGAACTATTTCTTTTAGAAAAATAGAGCCCAAAGAAACGTCCCCAAAAAGACAGGAACCGCGAAATGCATGTTCTCCGGGCGTTTTCCAATGGTTCCGTAGGGTTCCGGAACGCCGGCCAGAAGTCCCTGCACGAAGCCCTTAAAATGCCGAAGCCGAGGAAGAAAACCCGTCCGTCCGCACATGATTCCGATGGAGAACGCCGCCCCGAGAAGGAGCGTCCCAAAGAGCAGGTTGAGGCTTCCCGGCCAGCCCGCAAAGGCTCCGAGGGCCATGAGGAGCTTCACGTCCCCCGCCCCCACCATCCGGAAGCAATACGGCAGGAAGAGTAAGGCAAATGGCAGCCCCGCGCCAAGAAGAGCCCCGAAAAGCCCCTGCCAAGGTCCAGCAGGCAAAAGAAGCATCCGCAGGCAAATGCCCGCCCCAAATCCCGCAAAACAGAGCCAATTCGGGATCTTATCCGTAGAAAGGTCGAAAAAAGCCGCCGTCACTGCAAGGAGCAGCGCCGCAAGTTTGCAATATTCCATGTTTACCTCCTTAGAAAAGCACTTTCTGCATTGCTTTTCTTTCTGACTTACAGCTGCCAATCCATTTGACTTCTATATAAGCATTGTCAAGAAAAGCATTTCCTGCACTTCTTTTTTATGCCTTACAGCTGTTACAGTTCAGGTACCCCTTGATTTTTGTCATTCTGAGGAGCGAAGCGACGAAGAATCCCGTCAATTTTCCGGAAAAACATTACGGGATTCTTCGCTTCGCTCAGAATGACAAGCTTTACACGAGGAAAA
>CADCQU010000149.1 GCA_902803635.1 uncultured Lachnospiraceae bacterium
GCGAAGTATAAATTTCGTCCTGCAAGGCGGAGGATGGAGGCGATGCGGGCATCGCCGACTGACGACAACGCAGTCAGGGCGGAATTTTTGACAAGCAGATTTCCTGAGTTATTGATGAACAGTTCCTTAGCTGCCTTCGGCAGCACGCGGCTCGCGAGGAGGGTAGAGGTTCGGCTTATGCCTCCCTCTACCCTATTACGAGGAGGATGGATGATGTCCCTGCTGTTTTCACTGGCGGATGCGAAGGCCTGGGAGAGATTTTATGAATATAAGACGGCCCTTGTCTGCCCGAAGGAGTTTGCGAAGGAGCTGCGGGAATTTATCGATGCGAGGGCTTATTTGCCGGTGGTGGGGCGGATCGCGGCGGGGGAGCCGTTCCCGTTTCCCAGGAAGGCGATTATCAGCAAACTGAGCACGCAGAAAAAACGCACCGTTTACATTTATCCAAGGGCGGAGAATATTGTTTTAAAATTCCTAACCTACCTGCTGCTTCGCCGGTATGATTCAATATTTGCAGACAACCTCTACTCTTTCCGGCCCGGAAGGACCGCGAAGGATGCCTTCCGTATGCTTCTTCGGACGCCGGGGATTGGGCAGATGTATTCCTACAAGGCGGACGTGCACAATTATTTTAATTCCGTGCCTGTGGAGAAATTGCTTCCTATGCTGGAGGTGATTCTTTGCCCGCAGGCGGGAAGCTGCCAAAAGCCATGCGGTGATGAAGCATCTTGTCAACAGAATACAGATATTAACGGAATCCTTCGCTTCGCTCAGGATGAAGAGCATGAGCTTTCGAAGGGGCGCAAGAACAGTGATACCGAGCCTGACGGGATCCTTCGCTTCGCTCAGGATGACAAGCCAGAAGGTGATATGTTCGTAGCTTCTGACCCTGCTCTGTATCAATTTTTACGGGAGCTTCTCACGGAACCTCGGGTTCTCTATGAGGGGGAGGAGGTGACGGAGGAGAAGGGTATCATGGCGGGGACGCCGCTGGCCTCCTTCTATGCGAATGTCTACTTAAAGGATTTGGATTTTTATTTTCAGGAACGGAAGGTTCCGTATATCCGTTACTCGGACGACATCATCCTCTTCGGGCGAACGCGGGAAGAGGTGGAGGGATACGCGGACATCGTGCGCGGGCATTTGGCAAAGCTTGGCCTTGGAATCAACCCGGAGAAGGAGGAGTTCCGGGGGCCAGAGGAGGGCTTTGTTTTTCTCGGTTTTTCCTACCGGGATGGTGTTGTAGATATCGCGCCGGTGACGGTGCGGAAGCTGAAGAAGAAGATGTGGCGGAAGACGCGGGCGCTTCGGCGGTGGAGGCTTCGGAACGGGGCCGAGGGGGAGGCGGCAGCGAAGGCCTTCTTAAGGGTGTTTCGGCGGAAGCTTTTCGAGGGGGCGAAGGATAGCGACCTTACCTGGAGCCGGTGGTTTTTCTCCGTGATCAATACGGATGAAAGCTTGCGGGAGATTGACCACTATGCGCAGGAGTGCGTGCGGTACCTTGTGAGCGGCAAGCGGACCAAGGCACGGTTCAATGTACGTTATCATATAATGAAGGAACTCGGCTACAAAAGCCTCGTCCACGCCTATTATTCCTTCCGTAAGGAGGTACAAGACGAAGCCCCGTAAGCTCAAAAGCGGAAAAAGGAGAATCTGAGCTTACTTCCGGGGAGGCAGGGAAGCCAACAATAAGCTCAAAAGCGGAAAAAGGAGAATCTGAGCTTACTCCCGGGGAGGCAAGGAAGCCAACAATAAGCTGAAAAGCGTAAAAAGGAGAATCTGAGCTTACTTCCGGGGAGGCAGGGAAGCCAACAATAAGCTCAAAAGCGTAAAAAGGAGAATCTGAGCTTACTTCCGGGGAGGCAAGGAAGCCAACAATAAGCTGAAAAGCGTAAAAAGGAGAATCTGAGCTTACTTCCGGGGAGGCAAGGAAGCCAACAATAAGCTCAAAAGCGGAATGACAAAAAACGCGGGTGACCTGAATAGCAACGAATTCTGGGGAAGATAAGAAAAAAGCAAGGGGCTGTCGTGAAACGACAGCCCCGGCTCCATTTGTAGCGATAAGAGGTTTGTTTATACTACGAAGTTATTCTCCACCGAGCAGCCGAGCGTGTAAATCTTCACGGCTCCATTTGCCGAGACCGTGTAGTTGTGCTCGTCGGCGGTGGGGTAGATGTGGGAGGTGAAGGTCTTCTCGCCGCCGTTGAGGAAGAGCTCGACGGAGCAGGCGTCGATGAAGACGGAGATGCTCTTCAGGCCGTCCGGCATATCGACATCGAGCGTCTCAAATACCTTCTCGTTGAAGCGCTTGTCCATGCCGGTGCGGTCGACAGTGAGCTTCCTGGCCGCATCGTCGTAGCGGATTGTGAAGCCGCCGGAGCCATCGGCCTTCGTGAAGAGGTCGAGGGCCGCGTCGCCGCCGGAGAAGGAAACTTCCAACTCACAAATCTTCGGGAGCGTGCCATTTGCCTCTGCCTCGCCGGTACGGAGGGAGGCGATGTCGGCGACCGGCGTCTGCACCAGCTTGCCGTCCACGATGCGCAGCTCGCGCGGCAGGCACATGCTGCCCTCCCAATCCTCCTCCTCGGTCGGATAGTGGTTGTCCGGGAGGCCAATCCAGGCCACGAGAATCGCCTTGTCCGGGTCGGCGACATTTGCCGCGCACTGGGCGGCGTAGAAGTCGAAACCGAAGTCCAGATACTGGTAGTCGCCCTCCGGCGTGAAGGTCAGGGTGTCGTAGTCCATCTTGCCGATGAAGTAGACGTTGTGGTTCGTGCTGTTGCCGCGGCCCGGCAGCGTCGTGTACTGCGGCGAGAAGATGAGGACGTCCTTGCCGCTGATATTCACGATGCACGGGCACTCCCACATGCCGCCGAAGTCTTCATAGCCGGGGACGTTGAGCTGGCCGGCGAACCTCCAGCCGGTGAGCAGGTCCTCGGACTCGTACATCAGGGCCGTCCCCTTCTTGTCGAGGGTCTGGGCGCCGATGAAGATGTAATATTTCTTCTTCTCGGGCACATAGATGATCTTCGGGTCGCGCTGGTGCTCGGCGTAATCCTCGCGCGGGCCAAAGAGCGGCTTCTCAAGCTTTTCCAGCTTGCCGTCCTCGGTCATTTTCGCGGCGCAGGTGAAGGGCGTGCGGACCCAGTTCTCGTCGCGATGGTTGCCTGTATAGAAGAAGTAGAGGTCATTGCCCTTGGCAAAGGCCGAGCCGGAGTGGCAGCCCTTGTTGTCGTAGAACGTGTCCGGGCTAAGGCCGATTCCCTCGTTCTCCCAGGTGACGAGGTCCGGCGAGGATGCATGGTACCAGTACTTGAGGCCGTGCACCGCGCCCCAGGGGCACCACTGGAAGAAGAGGTGCCATTTGCCTTCGTAGTAGGCAAAGCCGTTGGGGTCGCTGGAGAGGCCGGTCACCGGCTGGACGTGGTAATTCTGGCTGTATACGGATGCAGTGATTTTGTCGTGCAGGTCCCGGATTTCATCGGGGCTTTTGAGGACGCGGTAGCGTTCCTCCAGGGTCCATTGTCTCACGTGGGTCCTCCTTTCGGGTGGGGCCTTCGGCCCGTTTTGGCAAATGTTTGCAGCATGGCAAATGGTTAAATAAGTTGCACAAAAGATAGGGATGGTTCCCGCTGTTTCTTATACATAATGTACCGCATTTGACGGCAAATTGCAACGAGGGATTTTTCTTTTGCGTTGTAAAAATATAAAAAAAGTGTTATCATTTAAATAGTTGTTTGTGAATTTGCCGGTTCGCAGGGAGGTGGCGAACATTTGCCGAAAAAGGAAGCCTTCGAGGCCGAATGCCGAGAGTCGCTCCTGTCGGGTCCATGGGGGCGGGTTCGGGCATTTGCAAAAAAATGTTTGCGCATCTGCGACCGCAAAGCAGTGAACAAAAATTTATGAAGAGGGAGAGAGCAAAATGCGTAAAAAAGAGATTCAAAAAAGGCAGAAGGGCTTTTTCGCGTTTCTGCTGGCGGTGCTCTTGCTGTTTACGTCGCTGCCGGTGGAGGCGTTGGCGGCGGAGTATTGGAGCATTGACCAAAAACCGGTTGTCCTGAAGGGCGACAAGGTTTTCGTGGCATCCTCCGGTGCAATTGTAAAATATGGAGAAGAGCCATACACCGGTTCTTTGATTTGGGATACTGAGAATAATGGTTTCTATCATACGGTTCAAGACGGCATTTGGAATGCAGATGGTGATACCGATGACACATACTATTCGGGGGCCATTACAGAACTGAGACTACAGCCCGTGGATGATTTTCTTTCCATCGCGGGTGAGGTTACGGCTACGAATGGGAAGATGGTCACCGTTACATGGACGATTACGGTGAACCCGAAAAATTACTTATGGGGAGGAGGTGTTTCGGTCAAGAGCGAGATTGGAGAGGATTCCAGGAGCTTCACGCAGTATTCTGGCACGGGAATTACGGTGAGAGAATATGATGATGAGAATATACAAATAGGTTCGGACACTGTATCTGCGTGGAGTGCGTTAGAAGCGAAAACCGATACGTCCTGGACGTGTGCACTTTCAGAATTTGAATATGCGAAGAATAATAAATATCAGCTACAGACTACTACAGAGGTGAACATGGCGGGCTTTACCTCGGCAAAGGAGGTTACGTGCACGGCCTCGCTTGTGGGTCTGGACTCTGCGGGTGAGGAATTCTGCAAGGTCGAGGAA
>CADCQU010000150.1 GCA_902803635.1 uncultured Lachnospiraceae bacterium
AGTTGTATAGGATGACGGAGGCACACGGACGCACAAAGGAAATATCCCACTTTGCGGCATGCGTCCGGCGCGAGGGGACGAACCAGAAGGCAGTCTTTTGCTCGTTTCCAGCACGTCTTACGTTTTTGGCAAATGCAGGACGGCGGATGGAAAAATGTAGAAGTAAAAAGGAGGAAAAATGATGAGACAGTGGTGGAAAAGAGTAGTTTCCGCAGTGCTCTGCGTGGTTCTTCTCCTCTCCTCAGCCGCAGGCTTTTTACCGGCAAATCTGGTTACGGCCTATGCGGACGAAGAGGCGGAGAGCGAGCGGGGCTACGAGGTGCTCTCCGGCGACGCAAAGAAATTGTATAAGCAAATGACCGACCAGAGCAAGTATCCGGGAGGCTTTACGAGCCTTGAGCAAGATCCGAAGACAATCGACCCTTACGGCTATGGGGCGGACGTGCCGTTCTACATGAACGCGCAGAGCGAGCTTGCCCTTTACTTAATGGGCGTTGATAATGCGGAGGAGCAGAGTTGGGAGAGGCTTCTGACCTTTAATCTTGCGGAAGGTGTAAATACCGGGGATCCTCTGAATGGCTCGAAGAAAGGAACGGAATATAAGATTTCGAAGCAGAATCCAAAGAAGGTACTCAACTATGTGAAAATGATCGCCTTTGACCCCACCGGCAGCGGCCGCAAGGACCATCTGGCCGTGATTGGCGTGCACAACGAGAATCAGGGTTCGGATAATGGAAACAAGAGTCTCTATCTCTATGTGTACAATAAGGAAGGTACTGTATACAGCGAATATTTTAAGCTGGGCAGCATGAACTGGATGGGAGCAAAGGAGTGCCATTATGACGGTGCGTGGTATTACAATGCCCGGAACTTCCTCAGCATCACGGCGGGGGATTATGACGGCGACGACAGGGATTCGCTGGTTATCTGGGGCTGCTTTGACAACCAGGACTATGGCCTTCAGGAGATTAAGGTGACCGATAACGGCAGTAAAATCTCCTTAAGCCGCGTGGGAAATGTCGCGAAGGATCTTCTGCATGACGAGTACCGGCAAAACGGTGGGAATCTGGCGTCTACCTCCAACGTGTATAACAAGCTCTGTGCGGCCGTGGATACTGGCGACCTGAACGGTGACCGGATTGACGACCTCGTGGTGCTGAGCTACGTGGATATTCTGAGGGAGGCCAATGGCGGGCGCACGAAGCGCACCCAGATGTACCGCCCGTACCTGGCCATGAGTTTCGGCAGCACCACGGGCAGCGTGGTTGCCCGGAAGGATGTTGAAATCGGCGTGATGAAGCAGAATGGTACCGAGGACGACGTGAAGAAATGGGTGACCTGCTTCGGGGCCAACCTCTCCATCGGCGATATCAACGGGGACGGCTTCGATGAGATTGTCGTCGCGGGCGTGGAGAATGAGCTTCGTGGAAACCTGAACAGCAAGGTTTCCAAGCCGTACGCTCCTGGGTCGGAGGAGAGCTACCAGGCTAAGACGGTGATTGCCGCCTACAGGTGTTCTGCGGAAGGAGCCAGGGAGGAGTTCTTCAACATCGTGGATGCCAACCCCTGGACAGTGGGAATAGGCGAAGACCATTTTGGGATTGAGCGATCCTATGCTTTTACCATATACGATGATTACCTGAAGCCTACCGGCGGCCTTGACCTTTGCGTACAGCAGTACAGCGTCCAGTGCGTGGCTATCAATGGGGCGGGACACCCGGATATGATTTTTGTCAACGGGGACCTCTATTCCTACAAGAAGACAGACCTGGATTCGACTTTCGAGAAGGTATATACGGGGGATATATTCAAGGTGGCGAGTGAGGATTACTATAAGTCCTCGTTTATCTCCGTGGCTGTTGGGAACTTTGACGGTAACTCCTACGGGCGGGAACAGGTTGCCTATACGTTGGGCTATCAGAGCCTCTTTTATGAAGAGTATTATGTGTCCGCCCTCGGGATTCTCGGCGGGGATTTCTCCAAAACAGCGGAGGAGGGAGGTGCCGAAGAGGCTTATTACAGTACTCTTCAAAATATCTTTAATCCAGATAAGGATGATAATCTCCTCTTCCCCGATATTTATGGGGGCAAAGCCAGCCTGAAGGATAACTGCGGCTACAACTATTGTGTCTGCGCGATAGACAATGATAATGACGGCGTTCTGGTACGGTTCCACGAAAAAGGGTATGTCTACACGGATCCGGAAATCCTTGCCGTCCTGCAGAAGGCACCGCGCTTTAGTGAGCTTTCGGACTATGGGACAGATAACAGTATAACGTCCTACCAAATCACCCAGACAGTATGCAATGAGGACGGTGAATCCAATAATATTTCCTTTGGCGTCGGCGGCGTAGCGGAGATGCAGATGCTGAATGGCATCGGTTTTGAACTAAAAAGTGGCTACGCGATGGAGTGGTGCAAGGCTTTCACGGAGGGTCTCACGAAGACGAAAACTACAAGCTTTGAAGCAACGCTGGAAGATGCGGTCGTCATGTACCGGACGCCGGTGACGCTGTATGCCTATCAGGTTCAGAAGGATGGCAAATGGTCCGATGACTATATTGTCCTGTCCTTCCCGGGGACGCCGGCGTACAGCACGGTCGTTGTTGACGAGTACAATGAATTTGCCGCTTACTACAACGAGACAAACCGTCAATTGATGAGAGAGCATGGTCTGCCGGAGGCGGCAGCCCCGACACTGGCACTTCTTCAGGATACAGAGAAGGAAAAATACTATCTGGGAACGGGGGGAGTTCCGGAGAAATACATTCAGTCCAATGCCATACCGCTTGGAGTGACGCTTCTCCAGACAACTGCCTCGACAATGAATGTGGGCACGGGAGCTACCGGGTTCGATTACTCGGTAGAACACAGTATAAGCAACTCCGATTCCATGTCGCATGGGTTTAACTTCGAGCTGACGTTGACGTATAACACGGGATGTCCGGAGATTGTGTCCGCTTCTATGGGAGCGTATGTAGCTTTGGAGTATTTGCATGAAAACTCCCATTCGAAGACTACGGCGGAAGGCAAGGGTGTCAGCTGCACGATCGCCAATGCGGAAAGAAGCCTGATGAAAGAGGCGGGCTACAGTGAGGAAGCCTACCAAAGCTATCAATTTGATTACCAGATGGCCGTATGGGATTCCCCCATTGCGCTCAAAAAATTTGACTACGATTACTGGGATTCCACGCCCAACCTTGCGACGAAGGTTCCCATCTTCGGCTATGTTGTTAAAGAAGTGCACAGGCCGGTCTATCCCTCGATTCGCGCACCGAAGGCTTTGTCGCTTGTGAAGGGCTACCGTCCCTCGTCCTCGCCCTCATTCTATTATGCTGGCTCCCCCGTGCCGAAGGTCACGAAGGTTTCCGGGGATAAAAAGATTACCTACAACCCGGATACCCGAAAGCTTGACGTGGCACCGGGCCTTGATGTCGGCACATATCCGGTGGTTCTCAAGGCGGAAAATGGCATCCCCGGAAAGGAAGCGACCTGCGAGTATGTCGTCACGGTGACGGCGGTCGACACTTCGGAGAGCGGCGACGTCGCCTCGGTCAAGAAGCAGATCCTGGACATCTCGAATTTGGCGACAGGTGGTGTATGGACCTCCGTGGATGCTCTTGCGAATAAGGCATGGAATGCTTACACGGCCCTTCCGGAGGAGCGGAAGGAGGAAATCCCCAAGGCACAGGTCGCGAAGCTGGAGACCGTGAAGTATGAAATCCAGAAAGATAAGGAAGATGCGTTAGCTTTGGAGAAGAGAATTAACGACGCACTTCCTGACATTACCTACGTCTCGCTGAGTCAGATATATAGCGGTGCGATGGAGACTGCGGAATACCTCCAGCGTTCGTATTCCGCGCTAAACATCGAGCATAAGGCTTTGCTTTCCGACAAGTGCTTGCAGGGACTTATCGATGCCACGCAAAACCAGTCGAAGATCTACCATACGGCTATGACTAACGCTGCCGCGACTGATCAGTCCTACGCCGATCCAGTGAAGGATAAGATTGCGCAGATTGGGGATTTGTCCCAGCTTGATTCAACCGATGCTACGGGATCCTTTGACGTACAGTTTGCGGAGGCTCTTACGAAAGTACAGGAAGCCAGAGATGCGTTCAATAGCCTTACTTTTTTCCAGATGGGCATGGTCGATAATATGAAGGCGCTTTTCGACGCAGAGAGATTGCTCGGTCGCCTGTCCACGCAGCGCACTGCTTCCGAGCTTGCAGAACAGGAGGAAGAGGAATACTTAGATGCTGAATACCGTCTCCAGAATGTCCCGGAGAATGTGACCATCGAGAACGTGGATACCGTCGAAGGCGCCCGGTATTTCTATGATGCCCTCAGTGCGGAGAACAAGGCGAAGGTATCCGAGGAGGATCTCGCGAAGCTGACGGCTGCGGAGGCGAAGCTGGAGGAGGTCCGCATTCTTGCCGAGGCGGAGCAGCAAGCACTGGATGCGGCTCTTGCCAAGCTGAACGCCATCCCGGAGAGTGTGACGCTTGCCGACGCGGCGACGGTGGAAGCCGCCCGTGCCGCGTATGATGCCCTCAGCGAGGGAAATAAGGCGAAGGTTCCGACGGACGTGCTCGCAAAGCTGAAAGCCGCGGAGGCGAAGCTGGAGGAGGAGCGTAACACGGTCAAGGTGACCGGCATCACGATCACCGGCGTTTCCCAGAAGATTGCGGCGGGCAAGAAGGTCGCCCTGACGGCGAAGGTTGCCCCGGCAAATGCGACGAACAAGACCCTG
>CADCQU010000151.1 GCA_902803635.1 uncultured Lachnospiraceae bacterium
GCTTTTCATCCTCCTTCATCGCCGTAGGCGATACGATTCTGGGATGTCCGAAGGACGCGCTCCTCAGAATGACAGATGTCGAGGAGCCAGCTGAACAGTAACAGATTTATAAAAGAAAAACGCAGCGAAGGTATTTCTTTCGTTGCGTTTTTCTTATAAATATGCTACTATTCCTGTATCCGTCCGGACGGTCCGGTCGGAGCCGCAGTGGGGAGAAAAACTGCGGCGACACACATTTTCTTTCATGGGGGCCAGGGCTCTTTTTACGTGACCGGCTTCCGCATACCTTGAAGGGAGGTAGTATAGTATGAAGAAACTCGTTGCAGAATTTATCGGGACGTTTGTTCTGGTGTTCTTCGGCTGCGGCACCGCTGTGGTGGCAAAGTGCGGCACCGATAACTATCCGGGCTACATCCTCACCGCGCTGGCCTTCGGTCTCGTGATCGTTGCGATGGCCTACTCCATCGGCAACGTCTCCGGCTGCCACATCAACCCGGCCGTGTCCATCTCCATGCTGGTCACCGGCAAGATGAACGCCGGTGAGTTCTGTGGTTACGTGGTCGCACAGTGCGTCGGTGCCATTGCGGGTGCGGCGGCCCTGGCGGGCGTGGTCGGCACGAACAACGGCCTCGGCACGAACGGCCTTTACAACGGCAACATCGTTTCGTCCCTCATCATCGAAGTCATCCTGACCTTCGTCTTCGTGCTCGCCATCCACGGCGTGACCTCGAAGAAGGAGTTCGGTGCGCAGGCGGGCATCGTGATCGGCCTTACCCTGACGCTGGTCCACATCCTCGGCATCGCCTTCACGGGCACCTCCGTGAACCCGGCCCGCAGCCTTGGACCGGCCATCATCAAGGCGATCTCCGGCGATGCGGCCGCCATCGGCTGTGTCTGGGTCTTCATCGTCGCCCCGCTCATCGGCGGCGCGCTCGCGGGCATTGTCTACAAGGCCCTTGCGAAGAAATGAAAATTGTATAGGCAAGAAAGTTGTGCGGGCAGGACATTCGTCCTGCCCGTTTCGTTTACTCACAGAGCCGCGTAAGGAATTTAACTGTCTTCGGCAGCACGCGGCTCGCGAGGAAGGGTAGAGGTTCGGTTTTGCCTCCCTCTACCCTATTTCATTTTGAAAAGTATGCCCCTTTCGGTGGCCCCTCTCCGTCACGGCTTCGCCGTGCCACCTCCCCCGGAGGGGGAGGCAAGGATGCAGCAGCATATCTTATTCACAGAGCCGCGTAAGGAATATAGCTGCCTTCGGCAGCACGCGGCTCGCGAGGGAGGTTGCTTGCACTATAACCAATAATTCTGAATTCTGTATAATTGAATTTGTAAATATTGACGATATTGTTTGGGAACAGTATAATTATTCGTGAAGTTTTCGTGAAAACTGCATAATACCGTTTCCTTTCCATACTCGCAAATGGCTGTGTAAAACTTTTTCGCGGCCGATGCGGGAATCTTGAATAGCGAACGAATTTATGCCGTTTACTGTAAAAACCGGGAGGTAGTGGCAATGAAGAAAACCTGGAGGAGATGGCTGAGCGGCCTTATTGCCGCAATTTTGGTCATCACAAATGTCCCTGTGCAGACCTATGCGCAGATGGAGACGGACGAATCGGGAAAACCCACAAGCATCCAGACGGCTGAGGGCGGCGAGGTGCAGGTGGAGGAGAGCTGGGAGGAGATGTATCCCTATGGAGCCTTCCTGTTTTCCAACTTTGAAGTCGCTCTTGCGGAGGGCGGGGAAGAAATTGCAATTCCGCTTTATCGGCTCGGAGGAAACAGCGGGAGGGCCACGGCCTATGTGATGTACGCCCCTGCCGTCATGCAGCTTACGGAGGAGATCACCTCCTACGGGTCTGCGGCCGGGGGCGACGATGTGGAGATTTCCGTTGAGGATGCGCTTCCCATCGCAGCGTATGAGACGATCGGCAAGGACCCGGATCCCGAGCCCTCGGAGGTCAGGATTCTGGAAAAAGCTGCCGTCGGCGACGAGGCCGAGCCGGATGACCGCGTCCTCTATCTTAGTGAGAGTGCGGAGAGCTATGCGTGGCAGGTCCTTTCAGAGGGAGTCTGGGAGTCGGCGGAGGGAGCGACCGATGCGGAACTCGTGGTGCCCCAGGAGTTCCTGGAGGAATATGATTTCCGCTGCGTTTTCACCAAAGACGGGCAGAGCTTCTGCTCCGACTCTTTGAAGGGCGAAGCCTATGAACGGCCGGGGGAAGAAGTCCTTCCCGATATGCCGGAGGATCTGAACCTGAATCCCGAAAAGACCTACACGAAGGTGGAGACGGATCCGGAAAATCCATATGCGCTCCGGATTCTTCCGGTTACCTTTGCTGATGGGGAATGGGTCAAGGAAATCCGGGTGAAAGCTCCGGACAATGATAAAGCGCAGCCGCTGCGCTTCGGCACCTTTACAATCATTGAGCATAATGGAGGAGCGGTGTTTCAGGAAGCCTCCACGCTGACGTTAAGCGTGACGGACAACGATGCTGACGCCCCCTATACGATTGGCTTTGTGGAGACGGAGATAACCGCGGACAAGTCCGGGGGGACGGCTGTTGTGAAGCTGCGCCGCGAGGGCGGCGGGCAGGATCCTGTCACGGTGGATTACAGGACCGTTGACGGAACGGCTGTAGCAGGGAAGGATTTTGAGGGCGTCAGCGGCACGGCGGTGTTTTACGCCGATATCAACGAGGTCACGATTGAAATCCCACTGATCCTGGATGCGAAGGAGAGCGAGGAGCCGCTTACCTTTACCGTGGCACTGGGAGAATTGAAAGGCGATTCGAAGGGACTCTGCACGCTGACAGAGCAGGAGGCCACGGTTCATTTGACAAATGTGGCCGCGCAGGGTTCTGAAAATCTGGAAGAGACAGCGGATAGATTGGAGGAAGAAGAAAATGATGCAGCATCCCAGGAGGTCCTGACAAATGAGACGTCTGCTGGTGCTCCAGAGGATGCGAAGGCAAAGCTTCCGGAAAATGCGCTTCCCTATGGCGGGCTTGCGGACGCTTTCCGGGCGGGGTCGCAGGCTTACGGGGAGGAACCCGTTACCGGCGAGCAGGTGGTGGCATCCGAGGATGAGCTTCTGTACGGAACGATTACGGGTCTTAAGGGGATGCGGAGTGGCGGCGGTCTGCTGCGTTCCTTCAACTATGGAGAGATAAATTTTGGAAATGGGCATGGGGACAATTACTGGGAAGATGACGTTTACATTGCCGGGAGCTCCAGGAACGCCCTGACCAATTGGCAGGGGGGTTCTGCCAACGGAAATGGCTGGCAGATCAGCAGTTGTACGAATGCGTCTGCAACTCTTAATATTACAAATATGTCCAAGCTGTACTCCGAGTTTTCTGGCCATTTCGAGTTCAGCGCAGGACTTGACAATGGCTGGCACTTTGACAGCGGATATGCGTATGGCTGGGCAGGAATTACAGAAGACGGCGACGATGGCTGGTATAAAACCGTATCCAGCGATCCGCAGTATTCCACCAGCGGTTTTCTTGGGATAAACCGTCACCTCTCCTGGCATGTGTCGGGTAACATCAATACCAGCTTTGCAATGAAAGATAAGGTCAAGGGGGTATCGCTTCAGATTACGAAATACAAGCAAGAGTCGGATGGCAATGTTTACAGCCGGATCACCAACGGGTATCTGACCCGCCGGGTCTACAATAATAAATTCAATCTGCGCATCCATACCGCCAATGACGGGGAGAACGGGGCCGGAAATATCGCCACCACTCCGGAAGGGGCCGCTGCCCTTGATAAGGACACTGGCGTCTATGGCAACATGGCACCGGTGGTCCAGATCGTTGAGGGCAACGGCGGCGTGGACTCCCATGGCCGTCTCTATGTGGGGAGCAAGCTCCAGGTCTCCCTGAGCAAGACGGACAGCTACAAGCCCTATTCCGGCACGGCTTTAAATGCGGCCATCTATGTGACCAGGTCGAACGGGGAGATCGTGAATGCCTCGGTTGAGGGAAGTGGCGACCTCTACTATGTCACGCTGCTCTGGGACAATATGAACGAAGATGATTTGTCGGACGTTTATACGCTGAATGTCGTCATGACGCGTACGCAGGAGCTGACGCTTGACCTTACGCCTTCGGTGGAGAGAAAGACAAACAGTGACGGGACCGTCTCCATGGAAATCGATCCTGAAAAAATTGGGGATGCGTGGGCTGCCTTCTGGGCAAATGGAACGGACAAGATCACGGTGGGATACAGCGAAACGACCAGGGACGCTCCACATTTCAACAAGGATGAGGTTCTGGAGAAGGAGATAAAAAAATCAGACTGGAGTTCCGGAGACACAAATTCCGGCAAGCTTCTTGGCACCTTTGAGAACGTCCAATATATAAATTTTAACCGCAACAGTGAGGACCGTATCGTCTTTAACGGGAAGATGTACAAAGGAAACGACCGCATCTATCTTTCCGTGGAGGATTTGAGCTTCAAGTCTCTGGATTTTTCCTATTATTCGGAGCAGTACCTGAATATGCCCAGTATCATGAACGCTTCCATCAACCGTATGGAGCTGTATTTTGACGGCGACGGGGACGGGCGCATCAACGGGACATACAACAGGACGACCGGATATTTTGACCTCGACGAAGGTACGCAGGATGCCTTTGTGATGTATCTGGAGGAGGACGGCACCTATGACGAGGTCATTTTCCAGCCGGTGGAGCTGGAAGACGGAGGCTTCGGCCAGTATTTCCTGAAGCTCTTTTACACCATGACCCCCAGGGCCCTGGAGGGCTCCGGAGGCAGTGCGCAGGTGCTTCCTGCCCTTACCAC
>CADCQU010000152.1 GCA_902803635.1 uncultured Lachnospiraceae bacterium
CTTACGGGATTCTTCGCTTCGCTCAGAATGACAAGCCCTTCACGAGGAAAAACAATACTACTTTAGGGGTTAGCTGAACAGTAACACAAATCGGATTCCAACCGCCGTTTCAGCCCTTGTGATCCGATTTCAGATATCTTGTATCTTGCAGCAATTCGATGGCAAGAAGCAGTGCTTCCTCGGCCGCCTGCTCGCGTATCTCGCGGCGGCTGCCGGAAAGCTGCAGCTTCTTCACGGTGCACTTCTCTCCCACTGCCGCGGCAATGTAGACAAGGCCCACGGGCTTCCCGGGTGTCGCCCCGCCCGGGCCAGCGATACCGGTGCTCGCGATACAAACATCCGTCCCGGCATTCTTTGCCCCGAGGGAAGCCATCTCAAATGCCGTCTCCTCGCTTACCGCGCCGTGGGCGCGGAGTGTCTCCTCCCGAACGCCGAGGTAACGCATCTTTGCCTCATTCGAGTAGGTGACAAGTCCCTGCATGAGGGCCGCCGACGAACCGGGCACGTTCACGATCCGCGAGGCGATGAGGCCGCCCGTGCAGGATTCCGCCGTCGTGACGGTCATTTTTTTTGAAAGGAGGAGCGCAAGCAGACGCTCCTCCGTGGTAATTTGCATATTCTCCATAGAATCCTCACTTCTGTGCCTTCAGCACATGCCCGTTCTTCACGAAATAGTCAATCATGGAGATGACGGTGAGCGCGAGGGCGATGTACATGACGATATCGGTGATAATATGCGGGTAGGGTGCCGGAAGGTCGGCCAGCATGAGGATGACCATGACCATCTGGGAGACGGTCTTGGTCTTGCCCCACCAGCTCGCCGCGATGACGAGGCCGTTGTCCGAAGCGATCAGGCGCAAGCCGCTCACCGCGAATTCGCGGGCAATGATAATCAGGCAAATCCAGGACGGCAGCCGTCCGAGCTCAACGAGGATGACCATCGCGCTCATGACGAGAATCTTGTCCGCCAGCGGGTCCATGAACTTCCCGAAATTGGTAATCAAATGATACTTGCGGGCAATGTGGCCATCCAGCGTGTCGGTAAGGGAGGCCACGATGAAAATGCCGAGGGCCGCCCACTTCATCCATCCCTCGCCCTGGCCGAGGATCATGAAGATTACAAATGGTATGATCAGGATAATTCGTAAAATCGTTAACTTGTTTGGCAAATTCATTTCCATAAGACTCCTCCCACACTTCAAGCTGTAAACGACTCCTTCTACTGAAAAGATGAAATTCCCGTTTTCACGCTTTTCATCCTTCCTTCTATGCCCTTCCTTCCCTCATCGGAAGGATGTAATTGCCTTTTTCGCGCTTTTCATCCTACGCCTCAATCTCCTCTCCCGTCAGATCATACTCGGAGCTTCCGGTAATCCGGACGCGGAGGAAATCGCCGCTAAGATGCTCATGCTTCGCCGTGAAGAACACCAGCCCATCCACGCCGGGAACATCCGCATACGTCCTTCCGGTATAGACGCCTTCCTCAGGCAAATACCCGTCGACGACGACTGTCATCTTCTTCCCGACGCGCTGCTTTCCCTTCGCGAGGGAAATGCCCTGCTGCAGCTCCATGAGCTGGTGGCGGCGGAACTTTTTCGTCGCACTGTAGACCTGGTAGGGCATTCCGGCCGCGGGCGTCCCCTCCTCGCGCGAGTACGGAAAAACACCCAGCCGGTCGAAGCGCATTTGCCTCACAAAGTCCATCGTCTCCTTGTGGTCCTCGCGTGTCTCGCCGGGAAAGCCGGTAATCAGCGTCGTTCGGAGCACGATGTCCGGCATTTGCCGCCGCAGTTCTTTGATCTGGCAAATGAGCTCTGCCCGTGTTGTGTGGCGGTGCATTTGCTGAAGAATCCGGTCAGAAGCGCTTTGAATCGGCAAATCGAGGTAGTGACAAATTTTCGGTTCCTTTGCCATCGTCTCGATAAGCTCCGGGTAAATTTCCTCCGGGTAGCAATAGAGAATGCGTATCCAGACAAGCTCAGGGATTTTGGCAAGCTCCTGCAGAAGGATGTGCAGGCGTTTTTCCCCGTAGAGATCGACCCCGTAGACGGTTGTCTCCTGCGCGACGAGGATGAGCTCGGTCACCCCCTGCGACGCGAGGGAGCGGGCTTCGGCAAGAAGCTCCTCCATGGGGACGCTCCTGTAGCGACCACGGACACGAGGGATTACGCAGTAGGTGCAAAACTTGTTGCAGCCCTCCGCAATCTTGAGGTAGGCGTAATGTCCGCCGGTGGAGACGACGCGGCGAAGACTCCCATCCACGGTGCGGTTCTCGTCGAGGATGCGGGTGGTCTTCTTGCCTTCTAGCGCCGCGAGCGCGACGTCCGCCACCGTGTCGATGGCCGTGGTACCCACAAGCGCATCCACCTCCGGCATTTCCGCAAAGATTTCTTCCTTGTAACGCTGGGCCAGGCAGCCGGCGACGATAAGAACTTTGAGATTTCCCGTCTCTTTTTGCTCCGCCAGAGCAAGAATCTCCGAAATACTCTCCTTCTTCGCGTCTTCGATGAAGCAGCAGGTGTTTATGACACCTACCTCCGCCTCCGTCTCGTCGTCCGTAAGCTCGAAGCCGCGGTCGGCCAGAACGCCGAGCATCCGCTCCGTGTCCACCCGGTTCTTGTCACAGCCCAGCGAGACCATGTAGAGCTTCATAGGGTAGTATCCTCCGGAAGGATGTGGACGGCTCCCTCATAGACCTCCTGAACGGCAATCGAGAGGGGCTTTGTCTTGTCCGGATCATCGACTTCGACCATCGCATCGTCCCCGTCAATAATCTGGCGGGCACGCTTGGCGGTGGCCATCACGATGGAGTAGCGGCTGGAGACGACGGGGACGGTGTCGTCCTCGCGCTCCTGGTTGACGGCGTTAATCATTTCCTTGTAGGACGGATGAATCATCATGGCTTCGTTTCTCCCTTTATAATTATTATTCTTCCGTAATCTCCTTCAACTCCAATGCAAGGCGCCAAATCATCGGAAGATTCCTAATAGTGCGCATTTTCTCGAGCTGGATGAGGTTGTGGCAGTCGGAGACGGCGGTGTCGAGGTCGTCGTTCACAATCACGAAATCGTACCGGTCGACAACCTCCGCTTCCTTAATCGCCTTTTTCAGCCGCCCCTCGATTTTTTCAGCACTCTCGGTATTGCGGCCGACAAGCCTGCGCTTTAGTTCCTCTGCGCTCGGTGCGACCACGAAGAAAAGCAGGGCTTCCGGAAGGGCCTCGCGCACCTTGAACGCGCCGACGGTCTCGATTTCGAGGATGACGTCCTTTCCCGCCGCCATGTGCTCAAGAACCGGAATCTTGGGCGTCCCGTAATAGTTGCCTTCGTACTCGGCATATTCCAGGAAGCCGTCCTGGGCAATCATTTGTTCAAATTTCTCGCGAGTCACGAAGTGGTAGGATACGCCATCCACCTCTCCCTCACGCATGGGCCGCGTGGTCATGGAAATGGAGACCCAGTAGCGGTCATAGTCCTGCACAAGACGTTTGACGATGGTGCCCTTGCCGACACCGGAGAAGCCGCTCATCACGGCCAGGATTCCCTCGTTCTTCATACTGTTCCCTCGTTTATGAATGAATTATTCGATATTCTGAATCTGCTCGCGGATTTTCTCGATAATCGTCTTCATCTCGATGCCGACATTTGCCGTTAGCAGGCTACCGGCCTTGCTGAGCGTGGTATTGGCCTCGCGGTTCATTTCCTGGGTGAGGAAGTCGAGCTTCCGACCAACGCCTTCTCCGCTCTCGCCCTTCTCGAAAATCTCGTGCATCTGGTAAATATGGCTTTGCAGGCGGACTGTCTCCTCGTCGGTACTAATCTTGTCCGCGTAGAGGACGACCGCGCTCGCCAGCTGCGCCTCGTCGAGGGTGCGGTCGCCGAGAAAGTCCTTCGCCTTCTCCATAAGACGCGCACGGTAATCCGCAAGAATATCCGGTTCCGTCGCGACCACGATCTCAACGTTCTGCGCAAGCTGCTCCAGCTTTCCGAGGAGATCCTTGCGAAGACGCTCTCCCTCGGCCAGCCTTGCAGCGTCGAAACGCCCGACGGCGGTGGAGAGGCACCTCGAAAGCTGCGCCCAGAGCTCGTCTTCATTTGTCTCGCACTCGCGGAGGACGAGAACATCCGGGAAACGGGCCAAATCCGTGCTGCTCATCCGGAAATCAAGACCAAAGTCGGCGGACATTTGCCGAGCCTTCTCGACGTACTGCGAAGCGAGGCCGGCATCGAGCACGAGCTCCCCGCGACCGTTCCCATATATCTCCTCGGAAATAAACACGTCCACCTTTCCGCGGTGTATGGTCTCTTTCAGGAGGTCGCGGATCTTGCCTTCAAGCGGAATGTACCGCTTGGGCATGCGGATGTTGAAGTCCAGATACCGATTGTTCACGGCTCGCATCTCAACGGTTATTCTGCGTTCCTCGGACACCGCCTCCGCCGCGCCGAAGCCTGTCATGCTGCGAATCATTGCAAAAATATCCCTCCTCATAAAATTCACGAAAATATTTTACATCATTTCCAGATTTGCGTCAATATGATATAGTAAGGGATGTGAATATGAATCATATCTTCGTTACAGTTCGGGTACCTCACGATTTTTGTCATTCTGAGGAGCGAAGCGACGAAGAATCCCGTCAATTTTTGGAAAGACCTAACGGGATCCTTCGCTTCGCTCAGGATGACATGGTTTTCACGAAGCAAATCAGCCTTTTTTGAGGGTCACCTGAAATGTAAC
>CADCQU010000153.1 GCA_902803635.1 uncultured Lachnospiraceae bacterium
AAGAACGCAAAGAATTACAACGGCAAGGCCATGACGGCGGCCTACACGACTTCGCAGGCGGTCGCGGCGATGCCGAAGGCGCTGGAGATCAGCGGGGCCGAGGCCCTGTACCACCATGAGAACGCGAAGCTGACGATCAAGGTCCTCCCGGCTGAGGCAGGCGCGAACCGGACGCTGACGGTCGAGGCTCTCTCGCCGAGCATCCTTGCGGCTGCGGCGGAGACGGTCCAGACCGATGCAAATGGCGTCGCGACCGTGACGCTCTCCGGTGTCCTTCCGGGCGAGGGAATTCTTGGCATTTCCCTCGACGGGACGAAGCTCTCCGAGGAAGTGCAGCGGACCGTCTATGCCGTCGACGAGGCTCCGCAGGTCATTTCCCTGGAGGAGGGCGGCTTTGCGGTGACCCTCTCCGAGGATAGCTTCGTCTATGACGGAACGGCGAAGGAGCCGGTCGTTACGATCGAGGGTCTTGCGGAGGGCACGGATTTCACGGTGGCCTATCAGGATAATCTCAATGCGGGTACCGCGACGGCAATCGCGACGGGCATCGGCGGCTACACGGGGACGCTGACGAAGGAATTTGTCATTGCGAAGGCGAAACAGAAGCTGTCCTGCAAGACAAGCCTCGTCGCCGTCGGTGAGAAGGCGGTATTTGCCATTACCGGCGCCCAGGGCGCGAAGTTCGCGGTCAGCTCCTCGAACACGGCCGTCCTCAAGGTGGTCAAGACCGCGCAGGCGAGCAAGAAGTTCCAGGTGCAGGCCTTCAAGGTCGGCAGCGTGAAGCTCACTATCAAGGTTGGCTCCACGGACAACTACGCCGTGACATCCATTAAGGTGACGGTCAAGGTGGTTCCGGCGGCGACGACCAAGATCCAGGTCACGAACCTTGCGAAGGGCCTCAAGGTTGCCTGGGCGAAGGTCTCCGGCGCAACCGGGTACCTTGTCTACTGCAACAACAAGCTTATCAAAACCATCACCAATGGGGCCAACAGCCTCACGCACACGAAGGCCAACACCAACGGCTCGAAGTATGTGTACAAGATCGTAGCCACCGCCGCGACCGGGACGAGCACGCTCTCGAAGTCGGCCACGGCCTACCGGCTCGCACAGCCGACGATTACGACCGCAAAGAACTCCGCCGCCGGCACGATTGGCCTTAAGTGGAGTGCGAACGCGAAGGCCACCGGCTACCAGGTCCAGTACTCGCTCACCAAGGACTTCAAGAAGGCCAAGACCCTGACCGTGAAGAAGGCAGCCACCGTCACGGCCAAGATCACAAAGCTCACCAAGGGCAAGACCTACTACGTCCGCGTCCGCAGCTACAAGACCGTCTCCAAGGCCAACTACTTCTCCGCCTACAGCGCGGCGAAGGCGGTGAAGGTTACGAAGTAACAGGTAACATAACGATTTCTACAAAGCCTGCCATCCAGCGCAAAGCGAGGGATGGCAGGCTTTTTGAGAGTCCTTTCGCCGCTCCTCTTGCCTCCCCCTCAAGGGGGAGGTGTCACGGCGTAGCCGTGACGGAGAAGGGCCGCCGCGGTAACGGGAAGTCCAAAAGAAATTTCAAGCCACAAAATGTGATATAAAATATTTGTAAAATGATTATATTATTGTGCACTCTGTCGAAAGTATGTTATAATACTACTAAGCTTGCGGACGGAAGCATTTTTCTTAAAAGGAGGAACAAACATGAATAAGCCTGTAGTGCTGGTTGTGATGGACGGTGTCGGTGAAACACCGGAGGTACTCGGAAATATGGTATTGCGCGCCAATACCCCCACGTTGGATGATCTGAAGGCCAACAACCCCTGGCAGAAAATCAAGGCGCACGGCGGGGCCGTAGGACTTCCGAGCGACGATGACATGGGAAACAGCGAGGTTGGCCACAACGCGCTTGGCTGCGGACAGATTTATTCGCAGGGCGCGAAGCTTGTCAATGAGTCCATCGACTCTGGCTCGATCTATGAGAGCGGGACGTGGAAGGACCTTGTCGGCTCGGTCGTTGCAAATGGCACCGCGCTGCACTTTATCGGCCTTCTGTCGGACGGCAATGTCCATTCGAACATCAGCCACCTTCTGGCCATGCTGAAGCAGGCCAAGAAGGAAGGCGTGAAGAAGGCGAGAGTCCATACGCTTCTTGACGGCCGTGACGTGCCGGCAACCAGCGCACTGGAGTATATCGACATGCTGGAAAATACGCTCGCCGAGCTCAACGACGCGGACTTCGACGGACGCATCGCCTCCGGCGGCGGACGTATGAAGATTACCATGGACAGGTACCAGGCCAACTGGCCGATGGTCAAGGCCGGCTGGGATGTCCATGTACACGGCGAGGGCAGGCAGTTTGCCAGCGCGACCGAGGCGATTGAGACCCTCCGCAAGGAGACCGGCGCGATCGACCAGGATCTCGGCTCCTTCGTAATCGCCGAAAACGGCCAGCCGATCGGCGCGATGCAGGACGGCGACGGCGTGATCCTCTTCAATTTCCGCGGCGACCGCGCCCTGGAAATCTCCATGGCCTTTGACGGGGATGCCTCCTTCGACAAGTTCGACCGCGGAGCGATCCCGGCCGTGAAGTACGCGGGCATGCTGGAGTACGACGGCGACCTTCATATCCCGGCGCATTATCTTGTGAACCCGCCGAAGATCAAGGATACGCTGACCGAGCTTCTTGTTTCGCAGGGCATCAAGGAATATGCCGTGTCCGAGACGCAGAAATACGGCCACGTCACCTATTTCTGGAACGGCAACCGTTCGGGCAAGGTTTCCGAGGAGCTGGAAGACTACTTCGAGATCCCCAGCGATGTTCGTTCCTTCGACGAGTGCCCGTGGATGAAGGCGACCGAGGTCGCGGACGCGGTGATCGGTGCCGTGGAGAGCGGGAAGTATGGCTTCATCCGCTGCAATTTCCCGAACGGCGATATGGTTGGCCACACCGGAAACCTCGATGCGACGGAAATCGCGGTCGAGAGCGTTGACCTGCAGCTTGCGCGCATCAAGAAGGCCTGCGATGACTTTGGCTACATCCTCGTTGTCACCGCCGACCACGGCAACTCCGACCAGATGCTCGAGAAGAACAAGAAGGGCAAGGTCGAGGTCCGTACCGCGCACAGCCTCAACCCGGTCCCGTTCATCATCTATGACAAGGATGCCCGCCATGAGATGAAGGAAGGCGACTTCGGCCTGGCAAATGTCGCGCCGACGGTTGCCGGCCTTCTCGGCATCAAGCCCTATGACAGCTGGGAAGAGAGCATGCTGAAGTAAGGCGAATGTAAAGGTACATCTGCAAATGTGCAGGGAGACAGGGAGACAGGGGACGATTCTCTGTCTCCCTTTTTTACTTGTCCTCCAATGGGGCAAAAATATCCCGGCGGTGAACGGTCGCTGTCGCTGGGATAAAAAGGGTCATTCACAGAGCTACATAAAGTATTTGGTACACGGAGCACAAGGAGGGTAGGGGGTCGGCGTTCTCCTCCCTCGCATTTGGGGACAGGTGAAAAATGCAACCCCAAAAATGAAGAAAAATTAGAAGAAGGAGAATGAATCTATAAGCGTGTGTTCCTTTGTGCCATAATACTTTTATAAAGAAGTGGATGCTTTGCCTGAATACTATTATTTTGGAAAGGAGAAAAATATGGCAAAGAAATTTAGAAAACTGATGGCAGTACTTTTGGGGGCGGCTGTTCTGGCCGGCTCCGTGCCGGCGGCACCCTTAGTCGCGTTCGCGGACAACGAAATTGAGACCCCGGAAATCGTGATTGCGGATATAGAGCCGGTCGGCAACGTGGTCACGCTTGACGGCAACGGCGGCAAACTTGAGGATGGCAGAACCGTTGTGACGGTTCCCTTCACGGAAGACGATGTGCTGGGTACGGTTATAGAGGATGTCGGAATCTTTGAGAACGGGGATTTATGGAAAATTGGCTGGGCAACCTCGCCGGACGGAGCGGATGCGGAGTCTGCATATTCTATCCATCCCGTAGCCGGACAGACATACTACGCAATCTGGGGCAGGCCTGTGGAGGTTACCTTCGATGGCAACGGTGCGCCGCTGTACGATGAGATTGGCGAGTTCAGCGAGGAAACAAGCTTTGTCCAGACTGTCGTCGAAGGTTCTAAGCTTAGAATGTACAATAGCCTGTCGTGGAAGTTCGACCCGCCCCACAAAAATTTTGTCGGCTGGGCACTGACAGAAGATGCCACAGAACCGGACGATGATGCGGTCTTCACGGAGGGAATGACGGTATACGCCGTCTGGGAGTATAGACATTATACGGTAGTTCTTGACGCAAATGGCGGCTACTTCGGGGATAAATCGGTGACTACCTTTGAAACGGGAGCGGAATACGGCAAAACGCTGGAAAAGCTCCCCTCCGCTAACCCGACAAGCAACAAGAAGGGACAGGTCTTCAAGGGCTGGTATTACGACCAGTTTTGCAAAAAGCCGATCGGTATGGAGCTCTCCGAGTTTTCGCCTAGAGAATGGACGAAGCTCTTTGCCGGCTACAAGAGCGATGGGACGATGGTCAGCAAAATCACGCTGAGTAAGAAGAGCGCGACCATTCTCGTCGGAAAGAGCGGGACGCTTACGGCAACGGTCACGCCGAAAACGGCCCTCAATAAAGAGCTTACCTGGACATCGAGCAACAAGAATATCGCTACCGTGAGCGCGAAGGGCGTCGTAAAGGGCATCGCGCCTGGAACGGTCACGATCACCGCGAAGGCGAAGGACGGCAGCTGCGTGAAAGCCACCTGCAAGCTGACGGTAAATGTCAAGTATGTCTACGAGTGTTCCAAGAGCGGTGTTTACCGTTACACGACGGACACCTCGGTGGTGAAGAAGCTTCGCAGTTCGGGTTGGTCTTACCGGAAAGCCTTCCGCGCCCCGGGCCTTTCCTCGCAGAAAGTCTACTATATTTATAACAAGACGACGAAGCGCTACCGTTATACCAATAATCTGACGTACGCGAAAAAGATGAAAGCCGCCGGACACAAGGTCGGGACAGCCTTCTATCAGGCAACGTCGCGTACCGTCCCCGTCTACGAGCTCTCCAAGGGCTCGAAGCGCGTGACCTACTACTACACCACAAGTGCCAAAGTACGCAAGCAAATGCAGGCGGAAGGATGGAAGGAGACCGGCATCGCCTGGTACGCCCAGCCGAAGTAAGCATTCCCGTTTGGGGACAGGTGAAAAATGGGGATTTTCCCAGCGGTGGCATCTGCACACCGCTGGGATTTTTTCTGGGATTCCCATTTATTTGGAATATACTCGTTTCAAGGCACGGTTAATCCTGAAAAATTGATGGAGCATTTTCCACCGGAGATATGGACGGGAAGCGTGAGTCTACGGGGGCGGGTTAGCTG
>CADCQU010000154.1 GCA_902803635.1 uncultured Lachnospiraceae bacterium
ATGCCCGCATCGCCTCCATCCTCCGCCTTGCAGGACGAAATTTATACTTCGCATCTTTCCTAAGTTATTTTCGAACAGCTCCTAAGGAAAGAAATAGATCCTGCGGCACATTTGCCGAAAGGGAGGGATAGAGATGTTAGTTGTGAAAAAATTCGGCGGGACCTCGGTAGGTTCGCCGGAACGGATCTTGAACGTTGCGCGGCGCTGCGTGGAGGATTACCGCAAGGGATATGACGTGGTGGTCGTGCTCTCTGCGATGGGGAAGACCACGGACGAACTCATCAAGCTGGCGCATACCGTGAATAACCGCCCGCCTAAGCGCGAGCTGGATATGCTGATGACGACCGGCGAACAGGTTTCCGTGGCGATGATGGCGATTGCGATGGATGCGATGGGTGTCCGCGCGGTTTCCCTGAATGCTTTTCAGGTTGCCATGCATACCACTAGTAAATACGGAAGCGCGAGGCTGAAGCGTATCGATACGGATCGCATCATGCACGAGCTGGAGGATCGCAAGATTGTCCTCGTGACCGGCTTCCAGGGGGTCAACAAGTACGACGATCTCACGACGCTCGGCCGCGGCGGATCCGATACGACGGCGGTGGCTCTTGCGGCCGCCCTGCACGCGGATGCCTGTGAAATTTATACGGACGTGGATGGCGTATATACGGCGGATCCGCGGCACGTCCCGACCGCCCGCAAGCTCAAGGAAATCACCTATGATGAGATGCTGGAGCTGGCGACGCTCGGCGCGGGCGTTCTGCACAACCGCTCGGTGGAAATGGCGAAGAAGTACGGTGTGGTGCTGGTCGTTCGGTCCAGCCTCAACCTCTCGGAAGGCACGGTAGTGAAGGAGAATGCAAAAATGGAGAGAATGTTAATCAGCGGCGTGGCGGTGGACAAGGATGCGGACCGTATTTCCGTGATCGGGCTCAAGGACCAGCCGGGGGTCGCTTTCCGTCTCTTTGACGTGTTGGCGAAGGCAAATGTCAACGTGGACATGATCCTGCAGTCGATTGGCCGTGACGGGACGAAGGACATTTCCTTCACCTGCTCGAACGGCGACATGGACGATGCAGTCCGCGCAATCGAGGCCAACCGCGAGCGGCTCCAGTACAAGGAGATCAACTTTAACGAGGATGTCGCGAAGGTCTCCATCGTGGGCGCGGGCATGATGACCAACCCGGGCGTCGCGGCGAAGATGTTCGAGGCCCTTTACAACGAGGATATCAACATCAACATGATCTCGACCTCGGAGATTCGCGTTACCGTCCTGATCGATGAGAAGGACGCGGACCGCGCGGCCAACGCGGTGCACGACGCATTCGGGCTGGCAGAGTAAGGAAGAGGATTCATAACGAACATAAAGAAGCGGCCCTTTGTGGGGGCCGCTTACTTCGTTAGAAAGGGAAGGAGTTCCGCCTCACGGCGGATAATGAAAAAGAAAAAGGTAGTTGATTTCTTAACTTAGTCACATCATACGCAGGAATTATGAACAACTTATGAAGAAACATCCAACAATTCGTTAAAAAACGCAAAGAATTTGTGATAAATGACGAAAGAACATAAATAGGTTAGAGGGAGGCGTATGCCGAAGCTCTACCCTTCCTCGCGAGCCGCGTGCTGCCGAAGGCAGCTAAATTCCTTGCGCGGCTCTGAGAATAAAACAAACCCCTGCAGCAGGCTGCAGGGGCTTTGCATCTTCTTTTTCGCGTGAATTGAAATCAACCCTCGGAGATGGCTTCCACCGGGCAGGCGGCGGCGCAGGTTCCGCAGTCAACGCAGCTGTCCGCGTCGATCTCATAGTGGCTGTCGCCCATGGAGATGGCGCCGATCGGGCACTCACCTTCGCAGGTTCCGCAAGCGATGCATTCATCAGAAATAACGTAAGCCATAGTGTACCTCCCTTATACATGTCGCCCCGGACCTGCCGGGGACATTTGTTTGCCGGTCCGTCGTGACCGGCCAGATTACAGCCTTGCTGGCATTTGTCAAGAAGACGGAAATCCGCCTCTCGGTACCTCTATTGTATGTTTCTTTTTCGTACAAAACAAGTAGGAATTCGTGAAAAAATGTATAAAATCCATGCAAATGGTTAGATAAAACAAACTAACGCATGTTATCATGATAAATCTTTACGATGCGGCAGAAAGGAGGGAACAAGGGGGATTCTTCGTCGCTTCGCTCCTCAGAATGACAAAAAACGAGGGATACCTGAATGGTAGCCGAGATAATGCCATACGAAGATCCGTCCCAAACTTTTTATTTGTCAATATGGGAAAGCTCTGCTATACTGTTGGAAAATGGAGGGCTATTATGAGATTCGAAAAAACGAGTGAGACTTCTTTTCGGTGTGTTTTTACGGCACAGGATTTGGCGGATCGGGGGATTCGGCTGGAGGAACTGGCCTATGGGTCCGCAAAGACGCGGAAGCTGTTTAACGATGTGGTTTGGGAGGCAGCGGAGCATTATGGGGTGTTCCTGAAGGAAAGCCCGCTTCTTGTGGAGGCGATTCCGCTCCGCAACCAGGGGCTTGCGCTGGAGGTTTCGGTGGCGGAGGATCCCGACGAGCTGGACGGTCGTTACTCCGAGTTTACATTGGCGCTCGGAAGCCGCGATGAGGAGGAGGGAATCCTTGGCGCGGACGATATTCTAAAGGCGGACGAAAAGAACGCCGAGCGAGCGGGAAAATCGGTTCAGGAAGGCGAGAACGCGGAGGATGCGGGGAAGCCTGGCCAGCATGTGGAACGCACGAAGCATGATGGTAAGACGGACGCAGACGAAACGGCGGGAAAAGACGATTTGGAGACGGAGGCCATTTTCCGAAGGATTTTGGCGGAGCTGCGTAGCAACGCAAAGAAGAGGGCTCCGGAAATGAAAAAGGCCGTGCAGGAAGGGGAGGACAGGAGAGTGAAGGACGATTTGAGGGAAGAGAATTTTGACGGGGAGGAGAAAAGAGATCCGGAGGAGATGCAGGCAGAACCGGCAAAGGGGATGCAAAAGGACGATGCGAAGGACGACGAGCCGCAGGTTGTGAATCTGAAGGAGGAGACTCTGGGCGAGGATGTTTTCGGCGAGGATTTTGAAAAGCTTCGCAGGGAGGCGAATCGCCAGGACGACGAGGAGAATCTGGAGGAGGATGAGCTGCCGGTGCTGAAGGAGGCCGAGGAGCCGGCGCTTCCGGAGGATCCGGCCGCGGCAATGGCAAATGAACTCCGCGGCAAGATTCTGGAGGGGCTTCAGAAGATTTTTCCGGACGCCCACGTGGAGGCGGTGGATTTGACGACGGTGCGCGTTTCGGGGGAGAACCTGGACGACGCCCAGAAGCAACTGATGCGGGCGCTTTCCGAGAAGATGAAGGAGGCGGCCCGGGAACGCGCCGATAAGGAGATGGCTCTGGCAAATGGCGGTGGCGACCAGGAGCAGAATCCCGAACGGGCGGGCGATGCGCAGCGGCGGAATGCCCGCCGTGGACGGACAGCGGGCCGGAGGCAAATGCAGGAGAGCCTTCGCCTCTTTGCATTTGACTCACTGGAGGATGCTCTCTCGGGCGCGGCCAACGTCGCCTTCTTTACGGGGGAGAGCTCGCTCTTCCACGACAGGAGCGGGTACAGTCTTGTCCTTCGGCAGGGGCAGTCGGAGCTTCAGGATTTCAACCGAGTCTGCAATATCCTGACGGAGTATGGCGAGGGGAAGACCGCGACGCCGGCGGCGGTGGCGTACCTGAAGGAGCACGCCCAGAGCGTCTTTACGGGCGATGCCATTGCCCAGCTCGTGGCAATCGAGGGGAAATAAACGGGAAAAACATATCAAAAATTATGGAACTTTGCCGTTTTTATATCAGAAATTATGGCACTTTGCCCAAAAGGCTTGACGTTTTCGGGTTGGCTGTGCATAATGAGGTCGTTCGGTGAGGAAATACGCGCACCGGAAATCCGAGGGCCTTCGGTAAATAGTTGCAAATGAATGGCAAAATGCCAGGGTTGTGTATGTTCACTTAGAAATTCTCACAGGAAGTGGTCATGCAGGTTTCGGGCTTGGTAGGCCAGATGAGAGGTAAATGGTTTGTGGATATTCCTGCGCGCCATCTGCAGAGGCACTGCGGGAGAGCAAGATAGGAAGGAGGCCGGCGCGGTCGACAGCGCAGGGCGGAAGGGACGTAAAGAACGAAGGAGGGATGCGCAGGGAAAACATTTGACAGATAGATTTAGGAAGCATTTGACAATGATTTTTAACAGGATTAATTCCCGCAAAGACTGTGGAGGCCGCGGGAAATCTTTGGAAAGCCTGCCGCGTATTGCGGCGGGAACATACAATTCGATAGAGGACGCCCCGGTAGTTGCTGGCAGACCCCAGCGTGCACCCGGGGCGTTTTTTGAAGATTCGGAAAAATTGAGGTGGTTCTTGCGGGGGTTTTGTGTTATAATGTTATTACTTATACGATAAAGAGCAGCAGGGGGCGGCAACGCTTATGAAAAAGAGAATCAGCCCGGCACTTGTGACGGCGCTTGTCATGTTCGGCGTGGCCATTGCGGCGGCCGCCTTCTATTTGGTGGATCGCTACATGCCGAACAACAAGGAGGCGGACCTTGCGGAGTATTTGCATTTGGCAAATGAAGAGGACGTGGGGCTTGTGGTGGATGGCGAGGTGAGCGAACAGCCGGCGAAGAGACTGCAGGGGGAACTGTACCTGCCTTGTGACGCGGTGCGGGAGATGGTGGATCCGGGGCTTTACTACGACGCGGCGGATCATTTGCTGATCCTGACGAAGCCGACGGAGGTGGAGACGGTGCCGGCGGACGGGACGGACGCGGCGTTCTGCCTGAAAAATGAGGTTCCGTACGTGTCGGCGGCCTTTGTGAGGGATTACTGCATGGCGGACATGCGCGTATATGGGACGGAGCTGCCTTCCGGTGGCTCGTCCGATGCAACAGTGGGGGACTCCACCGGGAAGGAAGCGGAAGATTCCGTCGATGCAAATGCAGGTGGCTCCGTCGGAGAGAATGCGGAAAATGCGACGCAGGAAAAGCTGCCTTATGTGAGCTTCCGAACGGCGGATGCCTATATGGAGGCGGCAGTTGAGACGGACGAGGCGGTTCTTCGGGAGGAGGGA
>CADCQU010000155.1 GCA_902803635.1 uncultured Lachnospiraceae bacterium
AGAAGCCTCACGGGATCCTTCGCTTCGCTCAGGATGACAGGCCGTTCATGAAGCAAAACATCCTTTTTCAATAGGGTACCTGAATAGAGTAACTACAAGTGTTATCTTGGCTGGCCTTTCAGCTGACTTTCCGTATTATCGTGATTCCGAAAATCAGCTACAAACCGACATTTCCGGGCATTGTGCTGAACGGGGGGATTGAGCTTAGTTTTCTGTGGACCCGCCTGCGGCGGAGGCATCCTCGCTTGCGGCAGAAGCAACCGCACTAGCTGCGGAAGTGCCTTCGCTGACTGCGGAGGCATCCTCGCTTGTGGAAGAAGCATCCTTGTTCGCGGCGGAGGCGTCCTCGCTTGCGGCGGAAGCGTCCTCGTCAGTGCTATCTTCCTCGGTTTCGACAAGTTCATAATTGTCCGGGTCGTCCATCACGCCGAGGGTGTCGATGGCATCCTTCGCGTGCGCAACGTACAGGTCGCGGATGTCCGGGCTCTGGCCGAGGCCTTCGAGTATGCAGGTGACCTCGAAGCCTTCCTTCTCAAAGAGGCTCTTCCAGGAATCCGGCTCGTCGCCGGCCATGTCATTGTTCGCGTGGTCGCCGGCCACGACCATGAGGGGCAGGAGGACGACCTTCTTGTAACCGGCGGCCTTGACCTTTTCAATCACGTCGTTGACATCCGGCTCGGCCTCCACGGTGCCAATAAAGATATTTTTCACGCCCGCCTGATCAAAAACGTCCTGCAGGATTGTATACACCTCGTTGGAGTCGGCCTCGGTCCCATGGCCCATGTAGCAGAAGGCCACGTCGCTTTCCTTATAGTTCTGGGCATTGCCAAGAAGAATCTCGGCAACTTCTTTGAAATCCTCGTCCGTGACAAGAAGCGGGCGGCCAATGCTCAAATGCTCGAAAGCGTCGGAATATTGCTCCAAAATTTCCAGGATTTCGGAGTACTCTAAGCCTGTCATGAGGTGCGTGGGCTGGATGACCAGGGTCTTGACACCGTTGTTCACGGCGCGGTCGAGGGCGGTCATGAGGTCGTCGATGACCTCGCCGTCACGCTTTTCAATATGCTCGATGATGATGTCGCTGGTGAAGGCGCGGCGGACGCTCCAGTCCGGAAATGCCTCGGCAAGGGCTTTCTCGATGGCTCCGATGGTCAGGCGGCGGCTGTCATTGTAGCTCGTGCCGAAGCTGACGACCAGGAGTTCCTTTTCGCCAATGCCGTCTGCATTCAGGGGATCATCGAGGGAAGCGTCGCCCGTGTTGTAGTTCTCTTCCTCGACTTCTTCGGCAGCGGAAGAAACAGTCGTGGAGACGGTAGCCTGGCTGGCGCTCTTCGTGGAAGAAGTGCTGCCGCAGGCCGTGAGGGCGAGGGCGGAGAGAGTAGCGGTGAGAAGAAGAAGTGGTTTGCGCATATTTGCCTCCTGTGAAAATGGGTGTTCCGGGGGAGGAAAAATGGCACACAAAAAAGACCCGAAAAAGGGTTTTTGATGGTACGACCAAATCCTCGTGGCCCGGACGTTGTCCTGTACCGGCAAATGGCAGGTTTCCTGGCTGATGGGTGGGGCACTTGCAAGTCTTGACGCAGGCCTTCAAATGTTGCTTTGGCTTGCGACTCCTGCTTTTGCTTGCATCCCCTCCGTTTCCGCCTTCCCCGCGTTGCGAGTGACTGGTTGCCAAGGCACAGTTTCCGTTCGCAGAGGAACGGTACAAAAACTCTAAGCAAACCCTGGAAACGGTAATACCCAATGACAGTGACGGGATCGCGCGGGATTTGCACCCGCTTCCCTTTTAACCGCGGCCATTTGCGGGAGAGAAAAAGGAAATCTCACTACGAAAATCGCGAGACGAGACATTTGCCGTTGTAATTCCCTTCACAGCCGGCGCGGCACCACTTGCCTTACCTATAAAAATGTACGGGGGATATTATAGCAGAGGTGAAGGAAGGAGGCAAGGGGAAATGTCGCCTAAAGCATGGCGGCCCCTCTCCGTCACGGCTACGCCGTGCCACCTCCCCCTCAAGGGGAGGCAAGGGGAGCTAAGGAACCGTTAAGAAATAGCTTGTACATTTGGCTTGTCTAAATCCGTTTCTAACTGCGTTGTCGTCAGTCGGCGTAGCCCG
>CADCQU010000156.1 GCA_902803635.1 uncultured Lachnospiraceae bacterium
ATCGGCAAATACAACTTCATAAAGGTCTGCTCGGGCGTCCTGAAGGCCGACGACACGCTCTACGATGCGCAGCGCGAGTCCGAAATGCGCCTCGGCAAGCTTTATGTCATGACCGGCAACAAGTCCCAGGAAGTCAGCGAGCTCTTCGCGGGCGACATCGGCGCCCTGGCGAAGCTCGGCGACGTTATGACCGGCGACTCCCTCTCCTCGAAGGCGAACCCGGTGGTCTTCCCGAAGACCGTGACCTCCACCCCCTACACCGTGAAGCGTTACAAGGCCGTCAAGAAAGGCGACGAGGACAAGGTTGCTTCCGCCCTTGCCAAGCTGGCCGCTGAGGACCAGACGTTTAAGAACGAGCTCGATGCCGCGAACCGCCAGAGCCTTATCTATGGTATCGGCGAGCAGCAGATCGAGATCATCAAGAGCAAGCTCAAGGAGCGTTACAAGGTTGACATCGAGCTGATGGACCCGAAGGTCGCCTTCCGTGAGACCATCCGCAAGAATTCCGACGTCGACGCGAAGTACAAGAAGCAGACCGGCGGCCACGGCCAGTACGGCCACGTCAAGATGCGCTTCGAGCCGAGCGGCGACATGTCCAAGGCCTACGAGTTCGCGATCGAGGTCGTCGGCGGCGCGGTTCCGAAGAACTACTATCCGGCGGTCGAGAAGGGCCTCGTCGAGTGCGTCCAGAAGGGACCGCTCGCGGCCTACCCGGTCGTTGGCGTCAAGGCCATCCTCTACGATGGTTCCTACCATCCGGTCGACTCCTCCGAGCAGGCGTTCAAGACGGCCACGCACATGGCCTTCAAGGACGGCTTCCTCAAGGCCGGCCCGGTCCTTCTTGAGCCGATCATCAGCCTCAAGGTCAAGGTCCGCGACAAGTTCACCGGCGACGTGATGGGCGACCTCAACAAGAGGCGCGGCCGCGTCATGGGCATGAACCCGGACCACAAGGGCAATACCATCATCGAGGCGGAGATCCCGCAGATGGAAATCAACGGCTACGGCACGGTGCTCCGCTCCATGACCGGCGGCCAGGGCGATTTCTCCTATGAATTTGTCCGCTACGAGCAGGCCCCGACGGAAATCCAGGAGAAGCAGATCGCGGCCCGCAAGGATCAGCTCGAGGATGGCGCCGAAGACTGATTTTGAAAAATTGCCGAAAATCGGTTTTGAAATCTTGTTTTGGCAAATTGCCGAAGACCGATTTTGAGATTCCATTTTTGACAAATGCAAGGCCCGGCGCACCGCAAGGTGTGCCGGGTTTTGCGTTTATTTGTATTTTACTTTGCAGGAGGAGAGGCTATGTATTTTGCATTGGACATCGGTGGAACCTTTGTCAAATACGCTGTCATGGACGGGGAGGCGGGGATTATCGAAAAGGGGAAATTCCCGACCCCGAACGGCCCGGGCTGCACGGCGGGCGAGCTCACAGACCGCATCGGGGATGTATTTGACAAATGCCGGGAGCACCACGATTTTGCGGGGGTGGCCGTCTCGCTGCCCGGCATGATCGACGTGGAAAATGGGATTGTGTACGAGGGGGGTGCTCTGACCTATATGGACGGCGTGCCCTTCGGGCGCCTGCTTTCAGAGCGCTGCGGGGGTCTTCCGGTGGTCCTCGAAAACGACGCCAAATGCGCAGCCCTCGCGGAGATTTGGAAGGGAAATGCTGTCGGGGCGAGGAGCGCGGTGCTTTTTATCTTCGGGACCGGCATCGGAGGCGCGGTCGTCCTCGACGGTAAGGTTGTCCACGGAAAGAACCTTTCGGCGGGCGAATTCTCCTACCTACTGCTTCAAAACCTGCAGCGGGAGGACATTCCGGAAATGCTTTCGATGTGGAGACAGCCTCCTTTGTCTATGGATGAGCAGTTTGAGGGGCCGGCGTTCCATCTCACATCCCGCCTCTCGGCTGCGGGCATTTGCTACCGTGTTGCCAAACGAAAGGGACTGGCATTTGCCGAGGTGGACGGACACAGAATATACAGATGGGTGGACAAGGGGGATAGAGACGTCATTGAAGTCCTCGAAGACGTGTATTTCGAGATTGCGAGGGAGTGCTGCAACCTGCAGTTCATCTTCGATCCGGACGTCATCCTGATTGGCGGCGGCATCAGCGCCGAGCCGCGGTTTGTGGAGGGTATCCAGAGGTACGCGAAGGAGTTGCAGGGGTTCACGCGGGCGCTGAGGGGCCTTGACATTCGCGTCTGCAAGTTCAAGAACGACGCGAACCTCGTCGGGGCACTGCGGAACTTCCTTACGCTCTATCCCTGGCACTCGAATCTCGAAGACTAAACGGCGGGGGTAATCCGAGTAAAGGGGCTGAGAGGATTCCAACGCAGTCTTATGGAAGCTTATGGGTCGCGTTTTCCCGCAAGGTGCGCCTCGAACTCGGGCGTGTGGGACCAGTATTTGATACCCCAATTCTCAAAATTCCACTCCTCCAGATAGGGGTTGCACTCGTAATCTACGTAGTAGAGATGCCCGCCCTGGGGGATGAAATTTGTCGGGAAATAGTCGATGTTGAGGTCCGCAGCACGGGCCTTCGCCGCCATCTCGCGGACAAGAGGCAGGTAAGGCTCCGCGGAGAGGCCATTTGCCACCAGATCGAAGATCGTGTCACCTTCGATGTATTCCTTGACGATGCGTTCGTTTGCAACATCGATATCGAGCATTTGCGGGATGCAAATGCCGGCTTCCAACAGTCGGTCGTAATCGCGCCTCTCGGCCTCGATTTTGTTGCCGAAGATGTAGTAGTCGCAGGGCTCGTGGTGGATTTGCTTCACCACGACCGGACGTCCGTCCCGCCACGCGAGGTACGAGTAGCCGCCCTTCCCCTTGCCGAGGAGCTTCTCCACGTGGTAGAGAATTCCGTTTACGCTGATGTCGTCCATGGTGTTCCCCCTTTCTTTTATTTACAGAGCCAGTGAATGCCTTCCCATTCCCTATTTTGCGCAAGTATATTTCACTTGTCAAGGAGATGCGAAGGAAAGCGGAAATATCGTTGTCCAAAGAAGGTTACTATTCAGCTGACCCCCGATTATTTGTCATTCTGAGGAGCGAAGCGACGAAGAATCCCGTCAACTTTACGAGAAATCTTACGG
>CADCQU010000157.1 GCA_902803635.1 uncultured Lachnospiraceae bacterium
AGCCCGCTACGCCTCCTTCCTCCGCCTTGTAGAAACGAATTTATCCTAAGCCAACTGTACACCTTATTTCTTAACAGCTCCTAAGAAATATTTAGTGATTTTTGCTGAGATTTAAAAGATTTACTTCTTATCATTTGTCAAATATGGTAGAATAGGGGCAGGAGTTCTTGTCGGCGGGAGAGGTGATTGCCGAACGCGGTGAGAGAGGACATGGTGAAACCTTGCAAAAATGGCATCGCCCGAAGGCTTTGGAGGCTTTACAAGGCGGCGCGAATTTGTTAAGGCACATTTCTCGCGAAAATGGCATCGCCCGAAGCTTCGGAGGCAACATTTGCCAAGGAGGATCGAGGAGGCGGCCTCCCGGCGGCCGGCAGGGACAGTACGGCAAAGGAGTGTGCATTTGTATGGAAGAAAAAAAGAAAAGCATGAAGAGCGTCTTTGCGACGCTGCTTCGGGAGGTGAAGGATTTCAAGACCGCCTCGATTTTAACGCCGATCTGCATGGTCGGCGAGGTGGTGGTCGAGACGCTGATTCCGTTCCTCATGGCATCTATTATTGACGACGGCATCCAGAAAGGGGACATGGGGCGCGTGTACCTCGTTGGCCTCGGGATGATCGGCCTTGCGCTCGCAGGGCTCTTCTTCGGCATCGGCGGCGGGCATTTCGGCGCGAAGGCTTCGACGGGCTTTGCGCGGAATCTTCGGCGGGCCATGTTCCACAACATCCAGACCTTCTCGTTCTCGAACATTGACCGGTTTTCGACCTCCGGCCTTGTCACGCGCCTCACGACGGACGTGACAAATGTCCAGAACGCCTACCAGATGGCTCTCCGGATGCTTGTTCGGGCACCTTCGTCCATGATTTTCGCGATGGTCATGGCCTTCATTATCAGCCCGAAAATCGCGTGCATCTACCTTGTGGCGGTCATTTTCCTCGCCGTCGTGCTCCTTTTCATCATGCAGCGGGCGACGAAGTACTTCAAGCGGGTATTCAAACAGTACGATGCGCTCAACGAGTCTGTCCAGGAGAACGTGAGCGCGATCCGCGTGGTCAAGGCCTACGTCCGCGAGGAGTACGAGAATGACCGGTTCGCAAATGCCGCATGCAAGGTCTACAACCTCTTTGTGCGGGCCGAGAAAAACATCATCATCAGCATGCCCATCATGACCGCCACCGTCAACGTCGTCATGCTCTCCATCGCATTTGTCGGGGCGCATCTGGTGGTTGGGGGCGAGCTTTCGACCGGTAACCTCAGCTCCCTCATGGCCTACTGCATGAGCATTCTCATGTCCCTCATGATGCTAGCGGCGGTATTTGTCATGATCTCGATGTCCACGGCGTCCGCAGAGCGTATCGCCGAGGTTATCGAGGAGGAGACGGACATTAAGAATCCGGCAAATGGCGTCACCGAGATCCCGGATGGCCGCGTGGATTTCAATAACGTGAATTTTGCGTATACAAATGGCGGCGAGTGGGTGCTGAGAGATATCGACCTGCACATACGCTCCGGCGAGGTCATCGGTATCCTCGGCGGGACGGGCTCGTCGAAGTCCTCGCTGGTGAACCTCCTCTCGCGGCTCTATGACGTGCAGGAAGGGAGCGTGTGCATTGGGGGTATCGACGTGCGGGAGTATGACCTGCCGACCCTCCGACACGGCGTCGCGGTCGTCCTGCAAAAGAACGTTCTCTTCTCGGGGACGATCCTCGACAACCTCCGTTGGGGCAAGAAGGACGCGACGCTGGAGGAGTGTCAGGAGGCCTGCCGGATGGCCTGCGCGGACGAATTTATCGAGCGGATGCCGGACGGCTATGAGAGCCGGATCGAGCAGGGCGGGACAAATGTTTCCGGCGGGCAGCGGCAGCGGCTCTGTATCGCAAGGGCGCTTCTGATGTCGCCGAAGGTGCTCATTTTAGATGACTCGACGTCCGCCGTGGATACCGCGACGGACGCGAAGATTCAGGCGGCCATGAAGAAAGCAATTCCGGGGACGACGAAGTTTATCATTTCCCAGCGTATTTCTACGGTGGAGAAGGCGGACCGGGTCATCGTCCTCGACGAAGGGCGGGTCTCGGGCTTCGGGACGCCGGCCGAGCTGCTTCGGACGAACCGGATTTACCAGGAGATTCATGAGACGCAGAAAGCCGGAAGCGGCGATTTCGACGTGAAAGGAGGTGAGGGGGCATGAGTAAGAAGGAAAAGAATAGCCTCAATACGAAGAACGTTACGCTTTCGGATTATGAATTGCACGAGACGGGCTTTGAGATGGATGAGATAGGCGAGGGCGGACAAATGGTTCCGGCATCGCAAGGCAGAGAGAATGATGTGAAGAACGGACAAGTAGAGGAAGGGTCCCGAAGCGGAAATGCGGCTGGGGAGCGGACCCGAAGCGGAAATGCGGCCGAGGGTCGAAATGCCGGGAAGACGGACGAAAAAGCCCCTGGCAGGAAGGCGGCGGGCGGTAAGGCCGCGAAGGAGCCGGCAAAGAAGGTCGAGCTGACCGACGAGGAGCTGCGCGGGGCCGGAAGGGATGCGCGCCGCGGGGTCAAGATCAAGCTCCAGAATCCGGGGGCACTCTTTAAGCGCCTCATGGGCTATGTCATGAAACGCTACAAATGGCAGTTTAGCCTGGTGGTGGTCTGCATTTTCGTGAGCACGCTGGCGACGGTTCAGGGCACGATGTTCATCAAGAACCTCATCGATGATTTCATCACGCCCCTTTTTGGGCAGGCGCAGCCGGACTTCGGGCCCCTCGCGGCCGCTATTTTGCGCGTCGCTATTTTCTACGCCCTGGGTGTGCTCGCGAACTTCGTGCAGCAGACGCTTCTTGTCTACATCGGACAGGGGACGCTCCGCGACCTCCGCATGGACATGTTCCGGCATATGCAGAGCCTGCCGATCCGGTATTTCGATACCCACAAGCACGGCGACATCATGTCGATGTATACAAATGATATCGACACGCTCCGGCAAATGATTAGTCAGAGCATGCCGCAGTTTATCAGCAGCGCGATTACCATCGTCTCAGTCCTGGTCAGCATGATTATCCTCTCCTGGCCGCTGACGCTGGTGAACCTTGCGATGGTGGCCCTCACGCTCTTTGTAACGGGCAAGGTGGCGGGCCGTTCCGGCGTGTACTTCGTGGAGCAGCAGCGGAATCTTGGCGCGCTCAACGGCTATATCGAGGAGACGATGTCCGGCGAAAAGGTTGTCAAGGTCTTCAACCACGAGGAGGAGGCCATCGAGGCCTTCAACGACCTGAACGACCGCCTCTGCGACAGCGCGGACCGGGCGAACCGTTTTGCAAATATCATCGCACCGATTAATGCGCAGCTGGGCAATCTCTCCTACGTGGTCTGCGCGGTGGTCGGCGGCCTCATGGCCATCGGCGGCGGCCTTATGACCGTGGGCGACCTCGTGGCCTTCCTGCTCTTTAACAAGAGCTTCAGTATGCCGATCAACCAGATTTCCATGCAGCTAAACTCCGTGGTCATGGCCCTTGCCGGTGCGGAGCGCATTTTCCGGCTCCTTGACGAGGAACCGGAGAAGGATGAGGGCTATGTCACGCTGGTCAACGCGAGGATCGGCGAGGACGGCTCCATCACGGAGACCAACGATCACACCGGCCGCTGGGCATGGAAGCATTACCACAAGGCCGAGGGGACGACGACCTACCAGCTCCAGCAGGGCGAGGTCGTCATGGACGGCGTGGACTTTGGCTATGACCCGGAGAAGCAGGTTCTCTACGACGTGAAGCTGTACGCGCATCCCGGCCAGAAGATTGCCTTTGTCGGCTCGACCGGCGCGGGCAAGACGACGATCACGAACCTGATCAACCGCTTCTACGACATCCAGGACGGCAAGATTCGGTACGACGGGATCAACATCAACAAAATCAAGAAACCAGAGCTTCGCAAATCACTTGGTATCGTTCTTCAGGACACGCACCTCTTCACGGCGACGGTCATGGAGAACATCCGCTACGGCAAGCTGGACGCAACCGACGAGGAAGTCTACGCCGCGGCGCATTTGGCAAATGCGGACGGCTTCATCCGGAGGCTCCCGGATGGCTATAACACGATGCTCCACGGGGACGGCTCGAACCTCTCGCAGGGACAGCGGCAGCTCCTTGCGATTGCGAGGGCGGCCATCGCGGACCCGCCGGTGCTGATTTTGGACGAGGCGACGAGCTCCATCGACTCCCGTACCGAGCGCATGGTGCAGGAGAGCATGGACAAGCTCATGCACGGGCGAACCTCGTTCGTGATTGCGCACCGGCTGTCCACGGTCCGGGACGCGGACTGCATCATGGTCTTGGAGCAGGGCCGGATCATCGAGCGCGGGACCCACGACCAGCTCATCGCGCAGAGAGGGAAATATTACCAGCTGTATACGGGACTTGCGGTGAGTTCGTAAGCTGCTTTACGGAAACGCGGCACCTCCTTGGAAGGAGGGGCCGCGTTTTTGTTACTGTTTATGTAGCCCTTCGAAAAAGGTTATTATTCTTCATGAAGGGTCTATCATTCTGAGCGAAGCGAAGAATCCCGTAAGGTTTTTCGCAAAGTTGACGGGATTCTTCGTCGCTTTTCATCATTCCTCATCGCCGAAGGCGATTAGATTCTGGGATGTCCGAAGGACGCGCTCCTCAGAATGACAAGAAACGAGGGGCAACTGAACTGTAACGCGTTTTTTTGGCAGGGGTCAGGGATTGTATGTTCGGGGGTGTTGATTTGAGCGAGGGGGTGGTATAATGGGGAAAACGAGGTTTTCATTTGCCAAAAGGAGGAGAAGATGAGTCGGGCGGATGAGTTATTTGCGGCGATGTGCCGGGATATACTGACAAATGGGACGGACACGCGGGGGGAGAAGGTGCGCCCGCGCTGGGAGGACGGGACGCCGGCGTATACGATTAAGAAGTTCGGGGTGGTGAACCGCTATGATCTCCGGGAGGAGTTTCCGGCGATCACGTTCCGGCGGACGGCCCTAAAGAGCGCGATGGACGAGATTTTATGGATTTGGCAGAAGAAATCGAACAATATCCACGATCTGCACTCGCATATCTGGGACGAGTGGGCGGACGAGGAGGGCTCGATCGGGAAGGCCTACGGCTATCAGGCGGGAATTCCGTCAAAATATAAGGAAGGAATGTTTGACCAGACGGACCGGGTGTTGTATGATTTGAAGAATAACCCGTTCAGCCGCCGGATCGTGACGAGCCTCTACAACCACCAGGACCTTTCGGAGATGCGGCTCTATCCGTGCGCGTGGTCGGTGACGTTCAACGTGACGCAGCGGCCGGGGGAGGAGAAGCTGACCCTGAACGCGGTGCTGACGCAGCGGTCGCAGGATGTTCTGGCGGCCAATAACTGGAATGTCTGCCAGTACGCCCTGCTTTTGATGATGTTTGCGCAGGTCTCGGACATGGTGCCGGGGGAGCTTCTGCATGTGATTGCGGACGCGCATATTTATGACCGACACGTGCCGATCATCGAGGAGCTGATCACGCGGCCGGCTTATCCCGCGCCGAAGGTCTGGCTCGATCCGGATGTGAAGGACTTCTATGACTTCACGACGGAGCATTTGCATATTGAAAATTACCAGCACGGACCGCAGGTGAAGGATATTCCGATTGCGGTGTGAGGAGGGCCTATGAACTGTATCGCGGCGGTGGATGAGAATTGGGCGATTGGGAAGGACGGGAAGCTCCTGGTCTCGATTCCGGCGGATATGAAGTATTTCCGGTCGATGACGATGGGGAAGACGCTCATCATGGGGCGGAAGACGCTCGAATCATTTCCCGGGGGGCAGCCGCTCAAGCGGCGGAGAAACATTTGCCTCACGAGGGACAAGGACTTTGAGCGGGAGGGCGTGGAGGTCGCGCACAGCGTGGAGGAGGCGCTCTCGCTCGTTGCGGGGGAGAATCCAGAGGATGTCTTCGTCATCGGCGGCGAGATGGTGTACCGGGAGTTTCTGCCGTACTGCACGAAGGCCTATATCACGGCGATTGAATACACATACGCGGCGGATGCGCATTTTCCGAACCTCGACCGGGAAGCGGAGTGGACGCTGGCGGAGGAGAGCGAGGAGGGGACCTATTTCGACCTTGCCTATACCTTCCGTGTGTATGAGAGAGAAGAGATAGGATGAAAAGGAGGGCGAGATGTACCGCGAACATACGAAAGCAATCCGGATTGGGGACCGCTTTATTGGAGGGGGGCACCCGATTACGGTGCAGTCGATGACAAATACGAAGACAGAGGATGCGGAGGCGACGATTGAGCAGATTCTCCGACTGGAGGAGGCGGGCTGCGAGATTATCCGAAGCACCGTGCCCACCATGGAGGCGGCCGAGGCATTTGCCAAGATCAAGAAGGCCATCCATATCCCGCTGGTTGCGGACGTGCACTTCGACTACCGGCTGGCGGTCGCGGCGATTGAGAACGGGGCGGACGGCATCCGCATCAATCCCGGCAACATCGGCGGGCCGGAGCGGGTACAGGCCGTGGTGGCCGCCGCGAAGGAGCGGGAAGTCCCGATTCGCGTGGGGGTGAATTCCGGCTCGCTCGACAAGCGGCTCGTGGAGAAGTACGGGCGCGTGACGCCGGAGGGGCTGGTGGAGAGCGCCCTGGAGAGGGTGCGGATGATCGAGGATTTCGACTATGACCGCATGGTCATCTCGATTAAGTCCTCCGATGTGCGCCTCGGGGTGGCCGCGCACGAGCTCATCGCGAAAATGACCGATTACCCGCTCCATGTGGGGGTTACGGAGGCCGGCGGGCTCTTTGCCGGGGCTATCAAGTCGGCGGTCGGCATCGGGCTTATTCTGAACCAGGGCATCGGCGACACGATCCGCGTCTCGCTCACGGGCGACCCGGTGGAGGAGGTGCGGGCCGGAAGGCTGATCTTGAAGTCCCTGGGGCTTCGCAAGGGCCAGGTCGAGGTGGTTTCCTGCCCGACCTGCGGGCGGACGCAGATTGACCTCATCTCGCTGGCCGGGAAGGTAGAAAAGATGGTCGCACCGATTCAGGCGGATCTCAAGGTCGCGGTCATGGGCTGTGTCGTGAACGGGCCCGGCGAGGCCGCCGAGGCGGATCTCGCGGTTTGCGGCGGGAAGGGCGAGGGGCTCATCCTGAGGCGCGGCGTGGTAATCCGAAAGGTCGCGGAGGAGAGCCTCCTGGAGGCATTCCGTGAGGAGCTGGAAAAGATACTTTCGGAAGAGAAGGAGTGAGGTGTGAATGGCAGGAGAAGGCAGAAGATTTTTTGAAGTGTTTCCGAAATTGACGCTCCCGGAGAAAATCCGGGAGCTTTTCGACCAGGTGCTGGTTGTGAAGGTGATCAAGAATTCGCGGACAAATGTCCTGAAAATTTATGTCGCCTGCGAGGATTGGATTAAGAAAGAGCATTTTTATACGGTGGCGGGGGAGATTGAGAAGCAGGTCTTCCCGCGGAGCGGGGCGAAGGTGCAGCTTCTGGAGCGGTTTCATTTGTCGTCGCAGTACAACCCGCAGAACTTCTACAAGGTCTACCGCAAGAGCATGGAGGCGGAGCTGGAGATGGTCAGCCCCCTCACGGCGCTTCTTTTCCGGCATTCGGAACTGCTTTTTCCGGAGCCGGACTGCATCGAGGCCCGCATTCCGAGCAACGATGTCCTGGCGGATCGTGCCACGGAGCTTTTGGAGTACATCGAGAAGGTATTTGTCGAGCGGGCCGGCTTCGGGCGGTGCCAGGTCACGATGACGCTTTTTGAAATCGACCGGAAGGCTCTCTTTGCCGAGGACAGGGCGAAGATCGAGAGCCACGTCGACGCCATCGTGCGCCGCGCGAAAAAGCGGGCGGAGGAGAAGCCCAAGGAGGAGGAGAAGCTGCCGACTCCGGAAAAGCAGCACCGGCAGGCCAAATTTGCCGTCACGAAAGACCCGGACCTCATCCTGGGGCGGCCCTTTGACGATCCGCCGGTCCCGATGGACAGCCTTGGCGAGGACCCGCACGAGGTGGTGGTCCGCGGCGAGATTTTCGACATTACGACCAAGGAGATGAAGAACGGGAAGATGATCATCATGGTCGCGCTCACGGACCATACGGACAGCATCCGCATGAAGCTCTGGGCCGAGCCCAAGGAGATGGACAAGTACATGGAAATCCTCAAAAAGGGGAGGTGGCTCATCGTCAAGGGCCGCATGGATTTCGACCGCTACGAGAAGGAGATCATGATCAACACCGTCTACTCCGCCAAGAGGTCCGCGCCCGACATTTTCAGCCGGATCGACGACGCCCCGAAAAAGCGTGTCGAGCTCCACTGCCACACGAAGATGAGCGACATGGACGCGGTCTCCTCGGCGACGGAGATCATCGGCCAGGCGAAGGACTGGGGCATGACCGCCCTCGCCATCACCGACCACGGCGTGGTCCAGGCTTTCCCGGAAGCCCATCACGCGGCTCCGGAGACCGGCGATTTCAAGGTAATCTACGGCTGCGAGGGCTACCTCGTGGACGACGAGGTGCAGATCGTGACGGGTCCTGCGGACAAGGAGGCAAATGCCCCCGCCGTCGCCTTTGCGCTGACGACGACCGGTCCGGGGCCGAGCCGCTCGGACATTGTGGAAATCTCCGCCGTGCGCATCGTGGACGGGCGCATTTGCGAGACCTTTTCCACCCTTGTAAACCCCGAAAAGCCCCTGCCATTTGCCTTCCGGAAGGAGACGCGGATTACCGACGAGATGACGGCGGCCGCGCCAAGGCTCGCCGACGCATTCCTTGCATTTGCCGAGTTCTGTTCGGACGCGGTGCTCGTGGCCTTTGACGCGGAAATGCAGGCTGCCTTCCTGCGGGCGGCGGAGGAGAAGTGCTTCCCGGGCGCGGGAAGCCTCTTCGGGGAGGGGCGGACGCTCGCCGACCTTCCTGCGATGGTGCGCTACCTCCTCCCGCAGACCAGCCGGAACAGCCTGGAAAAGCTGGCCAAGAGCCTGAAAATCCCGCTCGACGACCCGGCGCGTTCCGCGTCCCGGGCGCGGGCCACGGCGGAGGTCTACCTGCAGCTCCAGAAGGAGATGAAGAAGGCTGAGCTCTTTACCTTCGAGGAGCTCAACAAAAAGGGCCTCATCTCCGAGGAGCGCATCCGGAACCTCCCGTACTATCACATCATCCTCTTGGTAAAGAACGAGGCGGGCCGGCGGAACCTCTACACGATGGTCTCGGAGTCGCACCTCCGCTATTTCAAGAAGCGTCCGCGCATCCCGCGCTCGCTCCTCAAGGCCCACCGCGACGGCATCGTGGTCGGCTCGGCCTGCTCGGCAGGCGAGCTCTACAAGGCCGTGCTGGAGGAGAAGAGTACGGCGGAGATCGAGAAGATCGTCCGCTTCTATGACTATCTGGAAGTCCAACCGGTAGGAAATAATGAATACATGGTGCGCGAGCACGACCATGGGATCCAGAGCGACGAGGATTTGCGGGAAATCAACCGGAAGATCGTGCAGCTCGGGGAGATTTACGACAAGTCCGTCGTCGCGACCTGCGACGTGCATTTTCTGAATCCGGGGGACGCCATTTACCGCTCCATCATCCAGTCGGGCCACGGCTTCAAGGACGAGGGGCAGCCGCCGCTCTACCTCCATACCACCGGGGAAATGCTGGAGGAATTTGCCTACCTCGGGAAGGAGAAGGCCTTCGAGATCGTGGTGGAAAATTCGAACAAAATCGCGGATACCATCGAGAAGATCTCGCCGATCCATCCCGACAAATGCCCTCCGGTCATCGAGAACTCGGACACGGAGCTGGAGGAGATGTGCTATGCCACGGCGCGGTCCATCTACGGCGAGAACGTCCCCGAGCAGGTGACCTCGCGCCTTAAGAAGGAGCTGGGCTCGATCATCAAGAACGGGTACGCGGTCATGTACATTATCGCGCAGCGCCTCGTGCAGAAATCGCGCGAGGACGGCTACCTCGTCGGTTCCCGCGGCTCGGTCGGCAGCTCCCTCGTCGCCACGATGTCCAACATCACCGAGGTGAACCCCCTGCCGCCGCACTATCTCTGCGGCAAATGCCACTTCGTGGATTTCGATTCCCCGGAGGTGAAGGCCTACGGCGGCCGCTGCGGGGCGGACATGCCCGACCGCAAATGCCCGGTCTGCGGAGAGCCTTTGAAAAAGCTTGGCTTTGACATCCCCTTTGAGACGTTCCTTGGCTTCAAGGGCGACAAGGAGCCGGACATCGACCTCAACTTCTCGGGCGAGGAGCAGACCGTCGCCCAGAACTACACCGAGGTCATTTTCGGCAAGGGCCAGACCTTCAAGGCCGGTACTATCGGCACGGTGGCCGAGAAGACGGCAGTCGGCCTCGCCGCGCACTATTTCGAGGAGAAGGGCATTGCCAAGAAGCACTGCGAGCTGGAGCGGCTCTCGAAGGGCTGCGTCGGCGTGCGCCGGACGACCGGCCAGCACCCCGGCGGGGTCATCGTGCTCCCGAAGGGCATGGACATCAACTGGTTCACGCCCGTCCAGCACCCGGCCAACGACATGACCTCGGATGTCATCACGACGCATTTCGACTACCACTCCATCGATCGGAACCTTCTAAAGCTTGACATCCTCGGCCACGATGATCCGACCATCATCCGTATGCTGGAGGACCTTACCGGGACGAACCCCCTGGAGGTCCCGCTCGACGACCCGGGGGTCATTTCCCTCTTCTCCGGGACGGAAGCCCTCGGGGCGACCCCGGAGGAGATCGGCGTCGACCTCGGCGTCCTCGGCGTGCCCGAATTTGGCACGAAGTTCGTCATGCAAATGCTCCGCGAGACGAAGCCGAAGTCGCTCTCGGAGCTCGTCCGCATTTCCGGGCTTTCGCACGGGACGGACGTGTGGACTAACAACGCGCAGGAGTACGTAAAAAACGGGGACTGCACGCTCTCGACGGCCATTTGCACGCGGGACGACATCATGATCTACCTCATCGCCTGCGGGGTCGAGCCGGAGCACTCCTTCAAGATCATGGAGGGGGTCCGCAAGGGCAAGGGCTTAAAGCCGGAGCAGGAAGCGGAGATGCGGGAGCACAACGTCCCGAACTGGTACATCGAATCCTGCAAGAAGATCAAGTACATGTTCCCGAAGGCCCATGCGGCGGCCTATGTCATGAACGCCTTCCGCATCGCCTACTACAAGATCAACTACCCGCTCGCCTACTACGCGGCCATGTTCTCCATCCGCGTGACGACCTTCGACTACGGGACGATGGCCCTCGGGCGGAATGTGCTGGAGGAGGCCGCACGGGCAATCCAGGAGAAGGAGGAGCGCTCGGCGAAGGAGGAGGAGACGCTCAAGGACATGATGATCGTGCGGGAAATGTACGGCCGGGGCTTTACCTTCCACACGCTCGACCTTGCGAAGGCCGACGCGCTCCGCTTCACGGTTCTGGATGGCAAGCTCATGCCGTCCATCAACTCCATCCAGGGCCTCGGGGAGACCAATGCGAAGGCCATCGCCGCCGAGGTGAAAAAGGGACCCTTCCTCTCAAAAGAGGAGTTCCGCACCCGCACCCGGTCCTCGACGACGATCACCGACCTTCTGGAAACCTACGGGATCCTCGGTTCCCTCCCCGAAACCAACCAGCTCAGCTTTGATTTTGCGTGAAGCAGTTGCATACGGGGGAGTTCCCGTGTATAATGAATTAATTAAGTAAAATTTAGGAGAATTAGAAGAAGATGACGATGCGAACAGGGGAGAAGGATACGGAGCTGCGATGGCAGACGGCGGGGGAGCTTTCCATCCAGCCGGAGCGGCTTGTGCTTAGCTGCGAGACGGGAGAGGTCTCGGCAGGCGAGGTGATTCTCCGTGCGCCGGAAGGCGTACGGATTATTGGCTATGCCTTCGCGTCCCTGCCCAGGCTTTCCGCAAGCCCCTCGGAGTTTTCGGCAAATACCGTCCGGCTTCTGATCCGCGTGGATACGACGGGAATCCCCGTCGGCGGGGTCGTGCAGGGGCTTGTGACCCTCTCGACAAATTTGGGCGAGTACGACATCCCGGTGGAGCTTTCGAAGGTCGCCCCGATGGCCCGTTCGTCTTCTGGGCGGCGGATTCGGAACCTTTCGGACTTCGTGCGCCTTGCGAAGGACTCCTACGAGGAGGCCTTCCGCTTCTTCTCGGGGAAGGAATTTGCCCGGATCCTTGCGACCGAGGCACCGCAGAAGAAGACGCTCTACGAGGCCCTTGTCTCCCCGCCGGTCACCTACCACCGGATGGAGGAGTTCCTTATCGCCTGCGGCCTGAAGGATCCTGTCATCGTCACCGCCGAGTCCAAGGGCGCATCCTTCTTCAACATCCGGGAGGACCGCCAGGAGACCCTGACGCTCAAGAAGAGCGAGTGGGGTTCGGTCAAGCTGGAGGCCGAGGTTTCGGGGAGCTTTTTAAGCCTTCCGAAGACGCGCGTCGTCAGCGAGGATTTCGTGGGGTCGGTCTGTGAATTTGCCTACATCATCCACCGGGGCGAGCTTTCGCACGGGAAGAATTCCGGCACCATCACCCTCCACTCCTTCTATTCCACCGTGACCTTCCATGTCACCGCCTCCTGCGAGGGGGCTTTGGAGATCGACCGCAATCTGGCGGAGCGCCGCGGAATGCTGGGCCTTGTGCAGGCGTACATCAACTGGCGTCTCGGGGAGTCGGACGACGGCTCGTTCCGTGACAAGAGCTTTTCCGCGCTCAATACGCTGCGCGACCTCGGCGGAAGGAGCATCCCCTACAGCCTCTACGAGGCCTTCGTGGAGGAGATGACCGGCAACCGCGAGAACGCCCTCCGCGTCCTTACGGGCATCTCCCCGGAGGCGATGAAGGGGGAGCCGCTCGAGTACAGGGCCGCCTACCTCTACCTTGGGCAGAAGACGGGCTTCTTTGCCCCGGAGAGCGTGGACGTGGTGAACCGCATTCGCGACTGGCAGCGGCGGCAGCAGGATAACCTTTTGCTCCTCATGGTCTGGCTCCGCACGGATCCGGATCTTGCCCGTATGCCCGCAAGGAAGCTGGAGGCTTTGGAGAACGCGTTCGCGCGCGGGAAGCGCAGCCCCCTCATTTACCTCGACGCGGCGGAGCTTTTCCGAAAGGACGAGAAGCTTCTGGTACGGCTCTCGCCCTTTGCGCAGCAGGTGCTGCATTTTGCGGCGAAAAACCACTGGCTGACCCGTGACCTTGCCCGCCGGACGGCCTTCCTCGCCGGAAACGCGAAGGAGTTCTCGGAAAAGGTCCTGCGGCTTTTGGAGACCATCTACGGGCAATTTGCCGAGGACGAGGTGCTGGAGGCCATTTGTAAGATCCTCATCAAGGGCAATCCGCGCAAGGACATCTATTTCCGCTGGTACGAGCGCGGGGTCGAGCGGGACATCCATGTCACGCGCCTTTATGAATACTTCATGGAGACCATGCCGGAGGACTACCAGCGGGTGCTCCCGCCGGCCGTTCTCCGCTACTTCCTCCTTGCGAACAACCTTTCGGACTACCGGAAGGCCATGCTTTATGCAAATGTCATCCGCAACCGCAACAAGGACCGCGAGACCTACGAGGCCTACCGGCCCAAGATGGAGGCATTTGCCGCGTCGGCAGCGGCAAATGGCCGGGAGAACCGGCATTTTGCGGTCATTTGCCAGGAATTTATTGACAAATTGCCGGAGGGGCGGGCGGGCGAGAGCCTTGCGCGGGCCCTCTTTGCCGAGCGCATTTACACGGACGATCCCCGGATCCGCGAGGTCATCGTGCGCCACGGCGGGCTTCTCAGGGAGGAGGTCGTCGCCGTGTACCGCGGGGAGGCCTACGTCCACCGGTATACGAAGGATGCCTGCATTTTGCTGACGGACGGCAAGGCCCACCGCTACTACAACGCGGTGGAGTATTCGGCGGAACCCCTGATGGACCGGGAGGCGCTGCTGAAGGACGTGGACGCGTCCCGCTACGCGGTTCCGGGACTCTGGCTGCACGTCGCGGCCCCGGAGGGGGAGCTTCTTCCGGCGACGGAGGAGACAGCTCCCGTCTATGCGCGGATTGCCGCGTCGCAGGCCTTTACGGCGGCCTTCCGCAGGGCGGCGGAGAAGGAATTTTTCACCTACCTTGCGAGGGAGCCGGAGGACGGGCGTTTTGACGGTCTGCTCGCGACCTACACGGGCTCGCTTGCGGGCGGGGAAGGCACGCTGCCGGAGGATCCCGCGGTCGTGGCCGAGATTCTTCTCCGCCGCGGCTATTGTAAGAACGCCTTCAGCCTTCTTCGGAGCATCGGCTTTGAAAATGCGGACCCGGAGCTGCTCCTCAAGGTGGCGGTCAGCCGTATCGCCTACGTGAAGGAGGCACCGGATCCGGACACCCTCTTCATTGCACGGGCGGTGTTCCAGGGAGGTGTCTATGACGAGACGGTGCTTCGGTATCTCTGCCGGCATTTCGACGGCCCGCTCGATACCCTTTTGGCGGTCCGCAGGGAGGCAAATGCCGCTGGCGTCGAGACGGTGGAGCTTGACGGCCGCATCCTCCGGCGGGCGGTCCTGACCGGGCGGCGGATCCCGGAGTTCGGGAAGGTCCTGGGGCATTTTGCCGCTGCCGGCGGGGAGAGGAGCACCACCGAGGCCTACCTCACCTTCGAGGCGCGGCTCTGCTTTGGCGGGAGCGTGACCATCAGCCGCGAGGCGGCGGATTTGATTGCCGAGTCCGTGGAGGAGGGACGCGGGCAGGAGTTTATCCGGAAGCTTTCTCTTCTATATTATTATGCGCGGAAATCGCGCCTAACGCTCCGCGAGGAGAATCTGGCGGACAAGCTCCTGGAGGAGTGCGCGCTGCGGAACATTCGCTTCAGCTTCTTTAAGGATCTTCCGATTGACCTTGTTTTACAGTACCATCTGGAGGACCGGGCCTTTGTCGAATACCGGGCGGAACCCGGGGATCTCGTGATCCTGCACTACCGACTCGGCCGGCCCGGCGCGGAGGGGGAGGAGAAGGAAGAGCCGCTTAGGGAGATGTATGCGGGAATCTTCTCGAAGGAGTTCGTGCTTTTCTACGGGGAGGAGCTGAGATGGTACGTCACGGTCCGCCACGAAGGGGCGGAACGGCGCACGAAGACGAGGACGCTCACCATGGCCAACGTGGACATGGAGGGGCGGAGCCGCTACCAGCTCATCAACCAGATGCTCCGCGCCTACGCGACGGGGGACGAGCAGGAGCTTCGCGAGCGGATCCGCGACTTCCGGCAGTCCGAGAGGATGGTGGAACGGCTGTTCGTGCCTGTGGAGGGAAAAACGCATGAATGAAGTGAGAAATGTCCTGGTCGGCTTTGTCCTGGGGCGGGAGGAGTCGCAGATCAGCTACTACGACCGCCGCGCGGGACAGCCGGTGCAGGTACCGACCAAGCTGGGCACGAACCTTTTTAGCTTTCCGACGGCCATCGCGAAGATCCGGGGGAAGGAGGAGTGGCATTTTGGCCATGAGGCTGCCTTCGCCGGACGTGAAAAGGACGGGGAGGTCGTCGAAGGGCTCTACGACATTTTCTGCCAGAACACGCCGGTGTGGGTGGACGGGAAGGATGTCAGCCCCGTGGATTTGCTGGCCATTTATCTGCGGCAGGCCCTTGCCCTTTTGGGACTCCGCGACATTTTGCGGAGCATTTCCTGCATCATGTTCACGACGGAGGAGCTCTCCGAGGGCTTTGTACGCAATCTCCGGGCTGCCCTCCTTAACATCGGTTTTTCGCCGGAACAGTTCGGGCTGCAGGATTTTATGGAGAGCTTCTACCACTATACTTTTCGCCAGTCCGAGGATTTCTTTCTGGCAAATGTCGCCCTCTTCCTTTTTAAAGGGAACCATGTGGAGCTTCGGCTTCTCGTGGAGGACAAGGGCGTGCGCCCGCACACGGTGATGGTGGAGCGGCTGCCGGGCGTGGAGCTGCCCGAGGAGAAGGAAGCCCGCGATGAGGCTTTCTACAGGTATGCGAAGAAGACATTTGATGAAGTGCGAATATCCGGTGTTTTCATTTGCGGGGAAGGCTTTGACACGGAGTGGTCGGAGATCTCGCTTCCCTTCCTGCTTTCCAACCGCCGGCGGGCCTTCTATGGGGACAACCTCTTCGTGGAAGGGGCCTGCTATGCGGCCGTGGAAAAGAAGGAGCGCCGGAAGCTCCGGCTGCGCCAGTACGTCTCCGATTCCATGGTGCGCGTTGGCGTTGGCATGGACATGCTTTTGCGCGGAAACCCGACGTACTATCCGCTGATCGGTTCGGGCATCAACTGGTTCGAGGCCGAGGAGTCCTGCGAGTTCCTGCTCGACGGCCGCGACTTTTTGCTCTTCTCCCTCCGCTCCATAGACGGGAAGAACCGCAGCAGTCGGCAAATGCCTCTGCCGGGTCTTCCAAGCCATCCGGATTTCATGACGCGCATCCGTCTGTCGGCGCGGTGCCTGTCGCCGGAGGTCTGTGAGATTGTCGCCGAGGACCTTGGTTTCGGGGGCTTCTTCCCCTCCACGCACAAGGTCTGGCGGGAGGAGCTGGAGCTTTTGTAAAAGGAGGGGAATTCTATGGCTGGATACCATTTATGCAGCGTGCAGACGGCGGAACGGCCGTTTTTCCTGGCGAATATTCAGGTGGCTATCCGCTCGGTTGAGGAGCTGGCCTATTTTTTCAGCCGCTACCCGGCCCTTGTCGATGAGACGATTATGGACGGAGAGCTTGTGCAGTGGGTGGCCGTCGAGCTGAATCTGCCGCGTACCGCCGCCCGTATGAAGAAGGCCGTCGAGGAGGAGTCCGCCCGGAATTTTGCCGGCGCGGTTCTACGCGAGACGGGACTTCTCGCGCCGAGGGAGCTTGCCATGCTTCTGGCGTACTATGAGGAGCTGGATGCGATGAAGCCCGTGTTCCGAAAGAAAGCCGTCGCCGACGCGCTCCTTTCCAGCGGGAAAATTTCCGCCGCGATTGAGGCCTACCGGTATGTCGTAGACGCGCTCCAGGGCAGCTCCCTCCGCTCGCCGGAGCTTCTGGCGGCTGCGTGGCACGACCGCGGCGTGGCCGAGATGCGTCTCATGCTCTATGAGGAGGCCATGGCTTCCTTTAAAAAGGCCATGCACGCCTCTGAGAAGGAGCAGTACAGGACCGATTACCTGGCCGCGCTCCTTATCGCTCGTCCCTTCGACCGGCGGGAGGGGGAGATTGAGGAGGAGCATATCAGCCCGGAGGAGCTTCTCATGGCGGAGGAGCTTGTCGCCGACGCCCGCACCGAGGACGACGGCGACAAGGTAGCAGAGCCGGTGGAGACCTACCTTGCCGGCCTCACCGCCGCCTACCATGCAGCGACGGGGCTGTGAGAAGTGAAATAAACAGATTTTTCTTGACGAAGACAGTTTTCTGTGCTATTGTAGTGACGCTTTACAGTGGTAGAGTGTCACTTATTCTATTCACAGAGCCGCGTATGGAAGTTAGGAGCTGTTCGAAAATAACTTAGGAAAGATGCGAAGTATAAATTTCGTCCTGCAAGGCGGAGGATGGAGGCGATGCGGGCATC
>CADCQU010000158.1 GCA_902803635.1 uncultured Lachnospiraceae bacterium
AAGGCGGCCGAGCACGTCTATCTTGCGACGGACCCGGACCGCGAGGGAGAGGCCATTTCCTGGCACCTGGTCTCAGCCCTCCACCTTGATCCGGCGAAAATGCAGCGGATCACCTTTAATGAGATTACGAAAAATGCCGTGAAGGCGTCCCTGAAGAACCCGCGGGATCTCGACATGAACCTCGTGGATGCGCAGCAGGCGAGGCGCGTGCTCGACCGTCTGGTGGGCTACCGCATCTCGCCCCTTCTCTGGGCCAAGGTGAAGCGGGGCCTTTCGGCCGGCCGCGTCCAGTCCGTCGCCCTCCGCATCATCGCGGACCGCGAGAAGGAGATTGCGGACTTCATACCCACGGAGTACTGGACGCTGGATGCCGACCTCAAGGTCGAGGGGGAGAGAAAGCCCCTGACCGCCCATTTTTATGGGACGGACACCAAGATGGCCCTTGCCTCCAGGGAGGAGGTCGAGGCGGTCCTTGCGGAACTCGACGGCTGTGCATTTGCCGTGGACGAGGTGAAAAATGGCACCCGCACCCGGAAGGCACCGCAGCCCTTCACTACGAGCACCCTCCAGCAGGAGGCTGCGAAGGCCCTCAACTTCTCCACGTCCAAGACCATGCGCATCGCCCAGCAGCTCTACGAGGGCGTCGACGTCGAGGGCGAGGGCACGGTGGGCCTCATCACCTACCTTCGTACGGACTCGACCCGCGTGGCGGCGGAGGCCGACCAGGCGGCGAAGGAGTACATTCTGGAAAATTACGGCGAGGCCGCTCTGGGGAAGCCCTCGGGCGGCGGCGCGGCTCCCGGCGGGCAGGACGCCCATGAGGCCATCCGTCCGACCGACATTCGCCGCACGCCGGCCCGCGTGAAGGACAGCCTCTCCCGCGAGCAGTTCCGCCTCTACCAGCTTATTTGGAAGCGCTTTACGGCGAGCCGCATGGCAAATGCCCTCTACGAAACGTCTCAGGTTCGTATCCGCGCCGGCAAGTATTTCTTTACGGCGGCGGCCTCGAAGCTTGCCTTCGCCGGCTTCCTCGACGTCTACCAGGAGGAGGAAGAGGAGAAGACAAATGAAGGCAGCGGGAGCAGCTTCCTCTCGGAGCTGACCGAAAACACGCCCCTTTCGCTCATCGAGTATGAGAAGGAGCAGCACTTTACGCAGCCTCCGGCGCACTACACGGAGGCCTCGCTGGTGCGCACGATGGAGGAGCTGGGCATCGGCCGGCCGAGTACCTACGCGCCGACCATCAGCACGATCCTCGCCCGCCATTACATCACGAAGGAGCAGAAGAACCTCTACCTGACCGAGCTTGGCGAGGTGGTCAACGACATCATGTGCCGCGAGTTCCCGCAGATCGTGGACGAGCATTTCACGGCGAACATGGAGATGCTGCTCGACGGCGTGGCCGAGGGCAACATTGACTGGAAGACCATCGTCTGTAACTTCTATCCTGACCTGGAGGAGGCTGTCGAGAAGGCCGCAGAGGAGCTGGAGGAGGTACAGATTGCGGAGGAGGAGAGCGACGTTGCCTGCGAGAACTGCGGCCGCAAGATGGTCATCAAATACGGCCCGCACGGCAAATTCCTCGCCTGCCCGGGTTTCCCGGACTGCCGCAACACCAAGCCGTATTACGAGCGGATCGGCGTCAAATGCCCGCTCTGCGGCGGGGAGATAGTCCTTCGGAGGACGCGCAAGGGCCGCCGCTACTACGGCTGCGAGAACAGCCCGGACTGCGACTTCATCTCCTGGGGGAAGCCCGTGGAGCAGCGCTGCCCCAAATGCGGGAGCTTCATGATCGAGCGCGGCAACCGGATCGTCTGTACCGGGGAGACCTGCGGATATAAAGAATAATAAGGAAGAAATGCGGTGAAGGATCCCGTCAGGCTTCTTGCAAGGTTGACGGGATTCTTTGCTTCGCTCAGGATGACAGGGAAGACTGGGATTTTTCGCTTTGCTCAGAATGACAGGGGTGACCGGGAACGGAGACGGCGCAGAGGGAATTTGACGAAACTTAAACGCATAAGACAGGCAAATGTGCGGCGCTTTTCGCCGCATTTGCCGTGTTTGGAGGAAGCTTTTGCGTATAATTAACGGCAATTTGGCCATTTCCCACCGGAAAGGGCACTTGAACGCATAAGGATAAAATTATTTATGTAATTACCTCGCAATTTCAGACTATTACAAAAATTCGTAAAGTTCCTATTGTTTTTTTTGTAGGATTGTGGTATTATCAAAAAAGACAAGTAAAGACAATCGTTGACAAATCGTAACAGATTGCAAGGCACCGGCTTGCCCGGAGCGGAAGGGAAAAACACGTTGGCGAAGGGTTTTTAATAAACGTTCGCGAGCGGTTTTTGATGTACAAGCCTTTGAAAGCGTCTGTTTATAGTCCTTCGGAGAAGTGTAGGTTCACCTTGTTCCTTAAGCGGTAAAGGGAGAGGGGTTTTGCAACCAATAGCACAAGCAATGTGAAAGGCGAAACCTGCGAAATAACGCCTGAGAGCAGAAAGGATGGTCAAACATGAGCGTAGAGTTGCTTGACAAGACAAGAAAAATCAATCGTCTGCTGCATAACAACGACAGCAGCAAGGTCGTTTTCAATGACATTTGCCAAATCATGGTTGAGACACTGGACTCCAACGTTCTTGTCCTTAGCCGCAAGGGCAAGGTTCTCGGTTTTGGCCGATGCGATGGCGTGGAAGAGATCGGTCAGCTCCTCTCGGGCCGGGTCGGAAGCATCATCGATCCTCTTCTCAACGACCGTTTCCTCGGGGTACTTTCCACGAAGGAAAATGTGAATTTGGAGACTCTTGGCTTTGATAAGGAGCTGAGCCAGTCCTATAAGGCCATCGTCAACCCGATCGATATTGCCGGCGAACGCCTCGGGACGGTGTTTTCCTACCGCCCGGACCAGCCCTACGATATCGACGACATCATCGTGGCGGAATACGGGACGACCGTGGTGGGCCTCGAGATGATGCGTTCGGTGGACGAGGAGAACGCGGAGGAGATGCGCAAGCGCGAGATCGTGAAATCCGCCTTCTCGACCCTGTCCTTCTCCGAGATGGAGGCCATTTGCCATATCTTTGACGAGCTCTCCGGCCAGGAGGGAATCCTCGTGGCGAGCCGGATCGCGGACCGCGTGGGCATCACGCGCTCGGTCATCGTCAACGCGCTTCGGAAGTTCGAGAGCGCGGGAATCATCGAGTCCCGCTCCTCGGGCATGAAGGGTACCTACATCAAGGTTCGGAACGATTTCATCTTTGACGAGCTGAAGGGCATCCGCGAGAAGCGGGCAAATGCATGAGCAAGCGTTACGAAGGGGGTTGCCGCTCTTCCCGGGGCGGTAACCC
>CADCQU010000159.1 GCA_902803635.1 uncultured Lachnospiraceae bacterium
ACCCTCACGACTGCAATAGTCACTAGATCCTTAGTCTAGCTCGTCTGCCAGTTCCGACACTTCCGCGAACCAACAAAATGCATTATACTCTCGGTGCGGGCATTTGTCAACGCTTTTTTGAAAAATTAAAAAGATAAATTTCTTGCAAATTTTCCCTGTTTTTTTGGACAGTTTTACTATATAATAGAGGTAGACAGACAGGCCGGCGGATGCGCGGCCCGTGATATTAAAATTTTTCAGGAGGTGGAATTATGGGAAAATTTGTGATCAAACCGACAAAGAACGACGGGGTGAAGTTTGACCTGATTGCGACAAATGGCAAGGTCATCGCGTCCTCGCAGGTGTACGCAAATGAGCGTAACTGCCGTACGGGCATCGAGAGCGTCATTGCAAATGCCCCGGGAGCGGCTCTGGAGGACCAGACGGTGAAGGACTTCGCGGAGCAGAAGCACCCGAAGTTCGAGGTGTATGTGGACAAGGCCGGCGAGTACCGCTTCCGCTTAAAGGCGACAAATGGCCAGATTGTCGCGGTGAGCGAGGGGTTCGCCGACGTGGCGGACTGCCTGAGCACCGTCGATTCGGTGCGGCAGAACGTGGCGGGTGCGCCCGTTGAGGTAACAGGCTGAGGTCACTGCGCAAGTGGCCCCTCGTACCTGTTGCTGGGGGGCCGGCGAGAAGTCTAAAACAGCGACCAAGGGCTGAGCAAGGCCTTCGGAACTTTTTTCTTCTGTTGCTTCTTTGGCTCTTTGCCTTTATAATAGAAGAAAGGATATTCGTGTGAGCCGGATTGGCTGCCGCCTTGATGAAAAGAGGCGGCAGCCTCGACGGCTCTTCCTGCGGGCAAAGCCCGCCTTCCAAAGGAGTACTTATGAGCAAAAAAACAACTTACCGACCGAAGTACCATGTATCCATCGCCTCCGGCTGGTGCAATGACCCCAACGGCCTCATTTGGCACGAGGGGAAGGGACACCTCTTCTTCCAGCACTATCCGTATGAGCCGCGCTGGGGCACCATGCACTGGGCCCACGTCGCCACGAAGGACTTTGTCAAATGGGAGGTCTACCCGGTGGCGCTGGTTCCGGACGAGCCCTACGAAGTCATTTGCGGCTGCTGCTCCGGTAGTGCCATCATCAAGGACGGCAAATTCACGCTGGTATACACGGCCGCACAGCCCGACCAGCAGCGCCAGTGCATTGCCGAGAGCACGGACGGCGGCGTGACATTTGAGAAGGTGCCGGACAACCCCGTGCTCAAGGCCGCCGACCTCTCCTGGGAGGTCTCGAACCGCGATTTCCGCGATCCGCGCGTCTTCGAGAAGGACGGCTGGATCTACTGCATCGCGGGCACCCGCATTTTGGAAAAGGACCGTCCATTTGTCTGGGACGGCGTTCGTCTCCCGCAGGTCGATGGCAAGAACCCGGCGATCCTCGTACACCACTGGGACACAGGAGCCGTCGCGGAAGCGCCATTTAACGATGCCTTCGAAGGCTCAGGCTCCGGCTCACCCAGTGCCTACATGGTCAGCGGGCGTTTCTCTCCCTCCTCCGTCCACCACATCGCGCACTCGCCCTCGGAGGTGCCGGTCGTGGGCGGCAGCCAGGACGACTTTGGCTGGGGCAACCTCATTCTTTTCCGCACGAAGGACCTCCGTAACTGGGAGTACATCGGCAAATTGCTCCACCGCCAGCCGAACATCGCAGAGCCCTTCTACAACCTGAACGGCGTTTACGAGTGCCCGGAGTACATCGATTTCGGCGAGAAGGAAGTGGTGCTCTCCAGCCCGCAGCAGCTGCCGATGATCGGCCATGAGTACGAAAATGTCAACTCCGTCCTTTACTTTGCCGGAAAGCTCAACTTCGAGACCGGCCAGTTCTATGTGGACGAGATTGTGGAGCTGGATGCAGGTTTTGACTTCTATGCGCCGCAGTGCATGACCACGCCGGATGGCCGGAAGATCATGATCGCGTGGAAGGAAATGTGGGACCGCAACTATCCGACGAGGCCGGAAGGCTGGGCGGGCACCTACAGCATCCCGCGCGAGCTGACCTGGCACGACGGCCACCTCTACCAGTGGCCGGTCCGCGAGCTGGAAGGCTACCGCGGCAAGAAGGTCACGGTCGGGGAGACAGTTCTGGGCAAGGACGTTTTCTTCCCGGAGGGCTTCGAAGGCGACGTCGTGGACATTTCCTGCGAGATCGACCCGCAGGATGCCGTCCGCACCGGTGTCCTGGTCTTTGCCGGCGAAAAGCATCAGACGCGCATCTACTACGATCAGCAAATGCAGTCCGTGATCTTCGACCGCTCCTGCGGCGGCCTTGGTCTCGTCGGTCAGGAACAGAACGTGCAGACCCGTATCTGCGACATCAAGCCGGAGGAAACGCTCCGTCTGCGCATCCTCCTCGATGTCAGCTCCTGCGAGGTCTTCATCAACGGCGGCCGCTACACCATCACCGGCAACGTCTATCCGGATGCGGAGGACAACGGCATCGGGTTCTTTACGGAGGGCGGAAACGCAAAGCTCCTCTCCGCGGAGATGTATGAGCTTGTGATTGACTGATTATAATCAAACTGCCCGCCCTCATTCGAGGGCGGGCAGTTGCTTTTATAGTTCAAATTTCATCCTGCATACTGTCTTCGAGGGCTTCTACGATGGTCGGGACGACCTTCGTCACCTGCCTCTGCACCTCCTCAGGCGCATACGGGAAGGTGTAGGAGACGTCCGAGGCCAGAAGGAGCGGCAGGTCGTTCAGCGAGTCGCCGATGCCGTAGACCTTGCAGTCCCCGAAATACCTGCGGATGGCCTCCACGCCGGCGCCCTTCGAGCAGCCCTTCGGCGCAAGGTCCACCTCGATGACGTTCTGGAACGCATTGAGGTACTCGCCGAACTTCTCGTTGAGCTCTGCGGTCATCGCCGCAGCCTCCTCCAACGTCTCACAGTGAATCCCGCAGCCATGGACCATGCCCTTCGGCGCGTCGTCCATGCCGGTGATCACGTTGTACTCGCCCGGATAATCCATCTCCTCGAAGACGTTGATCACGCCGTCAATGTCGATGGAAATGCGGTTGCCGCGGGGCTTGATGAGCTTCACGATCTGGTCCATGAGGTTCCGGTCGATCTCCAGCCGCCGGATTCCATTGAAATCCTTGTCCACGATGTTGGACCCCGTGCTCGTGATCATAAAGTCCGGCTCGAAAAAGCCCGTGATGAACGGGGTCAGGCCGCCGATCTGCCGACCCGTGCAGAGCCCGAAATAGTTCCCGGCTGCCTGGTATTCCTTAATCTTCGCCACGTTCTCGGGAGGGAGCTTCACCTCCGCCTTGTAAAAATACAGCGTCCCATCAAAATCACTTGCAAAAACCTTCTTCATACACCGGCCCTCCTCGCCTTCGTGTCTTTCGTACGTTTCTCGCGGCATTTGCCGCATTTTGTTCATTATACCATAACTTTCACTTTTCTCGATACCTTTTTTGTTAAATTTTACATAAAAAATTAAAAGTTGGGTTACAGTTCAGGCGCTCCTCGTTTTTTGTCATTCTGAAGAGCGAGTCCTTCGGACATCCCAGAATCTAATCGACTTCGGCGATGAGGAATAAGGAAAAGTGACGAAGAATCCCGTAAACTTTGCGAGAAACCTTACGGGATCCTTACAGAAAACAGTCCACTGGACTGTTTTCTGCATACTGAGGTATCGCTTCGCTCAGGATGACAGGCTCTTCACGAAACAAGACAGCCTTTTTAAGTGGAGCGCCTGAATTGTAACAAAGTTGGTGTGAAAAAGGAGGCAGGATATTTCCTGCCCCCTGATAAATCGGGTATTTTAACATTTGTATGCAAGACTTCCCGACAGGCAAGGCTTCCTTAATCCGCAGTCTTCTCCTTCGGCAAATGCTGGCGCATCGTGTATTCCGTATCTTCCTCGATCATTTGCAGCATGATTCTTGCGAAACGCTCGTCAAACTGCGTACCCATTCCCCGGTTCAGCTCGCTGATGACGCGGTCTCTGGAGATGATCGTCCGGTAGCTCCGGTTGCTCGTCATGGCGTCGTAGGCATCGGCCACGGCGATGATCCTCGCCTCCTCCGGGATGTCGTCCCCCTTCAGGCCGTCGGGATAGCCCCTCCCGTCGTAACGCTCGTGATGCCACCTGGCGCCGGTCACAAGCTTCGGCATCTCGGTGACGGCCGAGAGGATTTTCGCCCCCTTGGCGGGATGCTCTTTGATCATCGCGAACTCTTCATCCGTAAGCCTCCCCGGCTTGTTGATGATCTGATCGGGGATCCCGATCTTTCCCACGTCATGGAGGAGGCCCATCATGTAGATCTCCTCCTGCCTCTCTGGAGAATAGCCGTATCTCCTTGCGATTTCTTTGGCGTACGCGGCCACGCGGGTCGAGTGGCCGTTCGTGTAGTTGTCCTTCGCATCAATGGCCTCTGCGAGCGTCTGGACAAGATGGATCGAAAGACTCTCAATCTGCGCAGTTTTTTTCTCAACCTCGCGATGCAGGTCCTTCTGAAGTCTGATCAGCTCAAGCAGGTTGCTCACCCGCAGCTTTAAGACTTCCGACGCAAAGGGCTTGGTGATGAAATCCATTGCCCCCAGAGAAAGGCCCCGGGTCTCCGTCTCCTCATCGTCGCTGGCTGTCAGGAAGATCACAGGCGTAGTCTTCCGGAAGTTTTCCCTCTCCCAGCTCCGCAAAGCCTGCAAGGTCTCAAAGCCATCCATTTCCGGCATTCGGATATCCAGAAGGAGCATGTCCACAGGATTCTTTTTCACATAATTCAGGAACATTTTCCCGCTCTTAAGACAGGTTACCTTGAACCCGCCCTTCGACAATGTGCTGTCGGCATTACGAAGGATGATGGCATCATCATCAACGACAACGATTCTCTCATTCATCGACTATTTTACTCCTCCGGAATACTTCCGTACCCTGTTACCGCCTCGTCCACCGTCATTAAGCCGTTCCCCACGGCATAGGCCGCAGCCCGGAACTGTCTGACCGCAGGATCCGAAAGGCCGGTCTGCTTGTCGCTGAAGCTCCTCTCGGCGGGTACATCGGCAAGCGCCGAATAAACCTCGTCAAGCGAAAAATCGTCGACGGGCGTGATCAGACGCTTTAAGCTGGCCATATTTCCAAGCTCCTTCCTGCTGATCAGGAACCGCATGAATTCATTTGTCATGTCAAGATTCCGGCTGTTTTTATTTACGGAGAAGCAAATGCTGACAGAATTGATAAAGTATCCGCCATCGTCTCCGGCCGGTGCGGTATAGAATTTATATTTGAACGGATGCGCGGTAAAGGCCTCCGACTTGCTCTCTCTCTTCGCCGTCCCCGAAACCACGTCGCCGGTTGCGAGCATCATCGGAACATCGCCCTCAAAGAACCTCATGATGACCTTATCATAGTCATCCGCTATCTCCTCGCTGCATTTTGCTACATCCACACAGTCGGATTTGACAAATTCAGCAAGCCTCTCAAGCGTCGGCCGCATAAGTTCACCGGAAGCAGAAGCAAAGTTGTTGAGCGAGTCTACCTTGTCGCTGTTCTTCATGACCGTATAGGCAAACATCGGATAGGCAAAGCAATTGAATATTCCCGGGCCAGTGAATCGGTTCGCTCCCATCACCGGGGATGCATAGCCCGCGCTCTTGAGCTTTTCGCAGACTTCCATTAGCTCGTTAAAGGTATTCGGTACCTTGAGCCCCTCTTTTTCAAAAATGTCCATATTGACGATCATTCCGTAGGACGTGGTTAAAATCGGGAGCATAAGAAGTTCGCCCGACTCCGTGGGGCGGAGCAGCGAGCTCCGGATGCAGGAATAATCAATCTCAAGCGAAGGATCGGACAGGACTTCGCACGCTTTAAACAAGTCGTTGTACTTCTCATTGCCGACCATGTAGCTGTTCGTCGTAAAGATATCTGGCGGCTCGCTGTTTACAAGGGCGCTTGAGATTACGTTGTTATAATCATCCATGGTTACATACTGTAAGCTTGCCTTGGGGTAATATTCGTAAAAACGCTCAAACTCCGCCTCAAGCGACTCAAAGTTTGAATAGCTGCCCGCCACGGTCAGTGTGCATTCTGTATTTTTGTCATACTTTGGGACAAATGTCCCCTCTGCCTTCTTCTGGTCGCCACAGCCAGGCAGAAGGAGCGCAACCGCCATGGCCAAAGCCAAAAATGCCGCTACCATTTTTTTCATAAGCAATCCCTCCATTTTTCAAACCTTCCCGGAGAGTATCTCCAGTATTGTCTCATAATCATAATTATCCACTGCTTTTCTCACCTCGTCAACCCTTGCGGCTTCATTTTCTGGAATTTTATATTTTTCAAGGGTTTTCACGAGGTTGTCCACGCCGTCA
>CADCQU010000160.1 GCA_902803635.1 uncultured Lachnospiraceae bacterium
ATACAGAGTGTATCACAATGTATCGATAAAGTAAATATAATTATTTTAAATATATTTTCATGGTTTTACTATTGTTATCGACTATACTGTTATTGAGGCAAGAAATCAATTGCATTTTTTGCAGGGGTGCAGGAATTCGCATGGCTGCCCCTCTGCAATTTATGCTCGAAACCTTGAAAAAGGGATTTTGAGCTTAAAATGCAGGGGTTGGCTGGTTGTGGGAACGAAAACAAAATTGGCTACTTGACAAGGACGGAGTTTGGAAGTATCATTTGCAGACATAGGGGCAAGGACGTCTCGAAGATATTCTTCGGGGCGTCTTTCTCTTTTTTTGGGAGGTTTGGGCGATGACGAAATATATTTTTGTGACCGGAGGCGTGGTTTCGGGACTTGGCAAGGGAATTACGGCGGCCTCGCTGGGGCGGCTCCTCAAGGCGCGGGGGCTCAAGGTGGCCGCGCAGAAGCTGGATCCGTACATTAACGTGGACCCGGGGACGATGAGCCCCTACCAGCACGGGGAGGTCTACGTGACGGAGGACGGGGCGGAGACGGACCTCGACCTCGGGCACTACGAGCGGTTCATCGACGAGAACCTGACGAAGTACTCGAACCTGACCTCGGGGCGGGTCTACTGGAACGTCCTCAACAAGGAGCGGCGGGGCGAGTACCTCGGCTCGACGGTGCAGGTCATCCCGCACGTGACAAATGAAATCAAGGAGTTCGTGTACCATGCGGGAAAGGCGACGGGCGCGGATGTGGTTATCACGGAGATCGGCGGGACGATCGGGGATATCGAGTCGCAGCCCTTCCTGGAAGCCGCGCGGCAGATTTCGCTGGAGGTGGGCCGCCAAAACAGCCTCTTTATCCACGTGACGCTGGTTCCCTACCTGCACGGCTCCGGCGAGCACAAATCGAAGCCCACGCAGCATTCTGTGAAAGAGCTGCAGGGGATGGGCATCGCGCCGGACATCATCGTCCTCCGCTGCAACGAGCCGCTGGAGGCGGACATTTTCCGGAAGATCGCGATGTTCTGCAACGTGAATCCGGACTGCGTGATCGAGAACCGCACGCTTCCGAGTCTTTACGCCGCCCCGCTCATGCTGGAGGCCTCGAATTTCTCCGGCGTGGTCTGCCGTGAACTTGGAATTAACACGCCGGCGCCGGACCTTCGGGAGTGGGAGCAGCTGGTTTCCCGGATGGCAAATGCAGACCGCGAGGTGACGATTGCGCTTGTCGGCAAATACGTGCAGCTGCACGATGCGTACCTTTCGGTTGCCGAGGCCCTGCGCCACGCCGGCTTTGCGCTCGGGGCAAATGTCCACATCGACTGGGTGGATTCGGAGGAGATTACGGAGGAGACCTGCCAAATGCGGCTGGCAAATGCGGACGGCATTTTGGTGCCGGGCGGCTTTGGCGACCGGGGCGTGGAGGGCATGATCCTCGCCGCACAATTTGCGCGGGAGAGACAAATTCCGTACTTTGGCATTTGCCTCGGGATGCAGATTGCGGTCATTGAATTTGCAAGGAATGTGGCCGGGATCGCGGACGCGTGCTCGGGGGAATTTGTCAGCGCATCGGTACATAAGGTGATCGATTTCATGCCGGGACAGTCGGAGGAGATTGCGAAGGGCGGGACGCTGCGGCTTGGGAGCTACCCCTGCCAGATCCGGCCGGGGACGGTGATGGAGCGGTGCTACGGGACGCTTTCCATCTCGGAGAGGCATCGGCACCGCTACGAGTTCAACAACGAGTACCGGGAGATCCTTGCGGAGAAGGGGCTCTGTCTTTCCGGGCTTTCGCCGGATGGGCTTCTGGTCGAGACCGTGGAGCTTCCGGGGCGGCCATTTTTCGTGGGGGTGCAGTACCATCCCGAATTCAAGTCGCGCCCCAACCGCCCGCACCCGCTGTTTTTAGGGTTTGTCGGGGCGGCGATGAAGAGAGCGGAGGAGTAGGCATGGAATTTGATAGAAAGCTGATTTTGGAGGATGGGACGGAGTATCTGGGGACGGGCTTTGGCGCGAAAACCACGAGGGTCGCGGAGATTGTCTTCAACACGTCGATGGTGGGGTACCAGGAGATCGTTTCGGATCCCTCGTACACGGACCAGGCCATTGTCATGTCCTACCCGCTGATCGGGAATTACGGGATTACGGTGGAGGACTTCGAGAGCCGGCGGATCGCCCCCTCGGCCTTGATTGTGCGGGACGTGAACGATAACCCCTCGAATTTCCGGTGGGCCGAGACGCTGCCGGAGCTGTTGGAGGAGAACGGCGTGCCGGGAATCAGCGGGATCGATACGAGGAAGCTGGTCCGGAGCATCCGCGACTTCGGGGCGCGGCGGTGCATCCTGACGGATGCCTCCGTGTCCGTGGAGGAAGGACTTTCGCGGATTGCTAAGACGCCGGTTCCGCACGATGCGGTGCGGCGGTGCAGCAGCACAAAAAAATGGTACAGCCGGACGTCGAACCCTCGGTTCAACGTCGTGGCGATTGACTGCGGGATGAAGACAAATATCGTGCGGATGTTGAACGAGAACCGCTGCAACGTGACGGTCGTGCCATTTGACACGAAAAGCGAGGACATCCTCGCGCTCCATCCGGACGGGGTTTTCATTTCCAACGGGCCGGGCGACCCGGAGGATGTGCCGGAGGTGATCCGGACGCTGCGAGAGCTGCGGGGGAAAACGCCGATGTTTGGGATTTGCCTGGGGCACCAGCTGCTCTCCCTGGCGTACGGGGCGCGGACGTACAAGCTCAAGTTCGGCCACCGCGGCGGGAACCACCCGGTGAAGGATCTTGGGACGGGGAAGATTGAGATTACGAGCCAGAACCACAGCTATGCGGTGGACGAGAGCTCGCTTGCCGGGACGGGGCTTTCGGTCTCGCACATCAACCTCCTCGACGGGACCGTGGAGGGGCTTTCGTGCGAGACGGACCGCGTGTTTTCGGTGCAATATCACCCCGAAAGCGCCCCCGGCCCGCAGGACAGCCGCCAGCTTTTTGTGCGTTTTACGGAACTCATGCGGAAATAAAAGGAAAGTCAGCCACAAACCCCGATTTTTCGTGGATGGAAGGAGGTTTCAATGCCGAAACGGACGGATATTCATAAGGTTCTGGTCATTGGGTCGGGGCCGATCGTGATTGGACAGGCGGCGGAATTTGACTATGCCGGTACGCAGGCGTGCCTCGCGCTGAAGGAGGAGGGCTACGAGGTCGTCCTCGCCAATTCCAACCCGGCGACGATCATGACCGACCACGCCATCGCGGACAAGGTGTACATGGAGCCGCTCACGCTCGAATACATGGCCCGCATTTGCCGGTACGAGCGGCCGGACGCGCTGCTGCCGGGAATTGGCGGGCAGACGGGCCTCAACCTATCGCTCCAGCTCCACGACAAGGGCGTGCTCAAGGAGTGCGAGATCGAGCTTCTGGGGACGGACGCGGAGAGCATCCGCATGGCGGAGGACCGCGAGCAGTTCAAGGAGCTCTGCGAACGCCTCGGCGAGCCCGTCGTCCCCTCGGCCATCGCGGAGAGCATCGAGGAGGGGCTTCGTGCGGCGGAGGAGATTGGTTACCCGGTCATTTTGCGGCCGGCCTTCACGCTCGGCGGGACCGGCGGCGGCTTCGCGTCCGATCCGGAGGAGATGCGGGAGAAGATGAAAAATGCGCTCGCGCTCTCGTTGGCGCACCAGGTGCTCGTCGAGAAGAGCATCAAGGGCTTCAAGGAGATTGAGTACGAGGTCATGCGCGACGCAAATGACACGGCGATTACGGTCTGCAACATGGAGAACCTTGACCCCGTGGGCATCCATACCGGCGACTCCATCGTGGTCGCGCCGAGCCAGACGCTGACCAACAAGGAGTACCACATGCTCCGCGACAGTGCCCTCCGCATCATCCGCACCCTCAAAATTAAGGGCGGCTGCAACGTCCAGTTCGCGCTCGATCCGGAATCCTTCGCTTACTACGTCATCGAGGTGAACCCGCGCGTCTCGCGCTCGTCCGCCCTCGCGTCGAAGGCGAGCGGCTACCCAATCGCCCGCGTCTCCGCAAAAATCGCGGTGGGGATGCATTTGGATGAGATCATGCTGGCAAATACGCCCGCCTGCTTCGAACCGGCCCTCGACTACGTCGTCACAAAAATGCCCCGGTTTCCATTTGACAAATTCACGCTGGCCTCCAATGTGCTTTCCACGCAAATGAAGGCGACCGGGGAGACGATGAGCGTCGGGCGGACGATGGAGGAGAGTTTGCTCAAGGCGATTCGGTCGCTGGAGGACGGGAAGAACCACATCCATCTCGAAAAATTTGACGTGAAGAACCTCTCGGACAAGGAGGGGAAGGCGGGCCGGCGCGAGGCGCGGGAGAAGCTGCTGAAGTATATCGAGGAGGGGACGGACGATAGGATTTACGCGATTTCCGAGCTGCTCTGGCTCGGGGCGGATCCGCAGGCCATTTACCAGCGGACGAAGATCGACATGTTCTTCCTTGACAAGATTAAAAAAATAGTTGATTTCGAGATACGTTTGGAGGATACTTGCAGGGAGCAGGGACGAGCGGGGGAAGAAACTTCGAAAGGAGAGGCTCTGGAAGGAAAGCCTTTGCAGGGAGGTTCTTTGGAAGGAACGCCTCTGGAAGGAACGCCTCTGGAAGGAACGCCTTCGCAGGGAGGTTCTTTGGAAGGAACGACACTGGAAGGAAAGCCTTTGCAGGGAGGTTCTTTGGAAGGAACGACACTGGAAGGGATGTCTTTACAGGGAGATTCCCTGGGAGGAATGCATTTGGGGCGAGGCGTTTCGGAGGGAGAGTTCCTCAGCCGAGAGCTTCTTCTGGAGGCGAAGCGGATGGGGTTCTCGGACTCGTATATTGCCGAATTAACCAATCATACAGAGGAAGATGTGCGAGGACTTCGAAGGGCCTACGGCCTTGCCCCTGTATACAAGATGATCGATACCTGCGCGAGTGAATTTGACAGTTATGTTCCGTATTTTTACTCGACGTATGAGGAAGAAAATGAATCTATAGTTTCTGAACGCGAGAAGATTATCGTTCTCGGCTCCGGTCCCATCCGCATCGGCCAGGGCGTGGAATTTGACTATTCCACGGTTCACGCCGTGAAGACGATCCGGAAGCTGGGCTACGAGGCCATCGTCATCAACAACAATCCGGAGACGGTTTCCACGGATTACACGACGGCGGATAAGCTCTACTTCGAGCCGCTGACCGTGGAGGACATTCTGAACATCGTGGATTTGGAGCGGCCGGTCGGGGTGATCGCGACCCTCGGCGGCCAGACGGCGGTGAATCTTGCCGAGCCCCTTGCCAAATGCGGCGTGCGCATTATCGGGACCGGGCCGGAGGCCATTTTCAAGGCCGAGGACCGCGATGCCTTCGAGGCGCTGATCCAGGATTTGCAGATTCCGCACCCGCAGGGCATCGCGGTGACAAATATTGAGGACGGCTTACGGGCTGCGGGCGAGATTGGCTACCCGGTGCTGGTGCGTCCCTCGTTCGTGCTCGGCGGCCGCGCGATGGAGATCGTGGCAAATGAAGGGAGCCTTGGGCATTACCTCAAAAATGCGGTGGCGGTGGACAAGGACCGCCCGGTGCTGGTTGACAAATATATTGTTGGCAAGGAAGTGGAGGTGGACGCGGTTTCGGACGGGGAGAGCGTCTTCCTGCCGGGGATCATGGAGCTGGTGGAGCGCACCGGGGTACATTCCGGTGACAGTATCAGCGTTTACCCGCCATTTTCCATTTCGCAGAAGGTTAAGGATACAATCTGGGAGTATACACGGAAGCTTGGAATCGGGATTGGAATTCAGGGGCTTTTCAACATCCAGTTCATCGTGGATAAGGACGAAAATGTCTCCATTATTGAAGTGAACCCGCGGGCGTCGCGGAGCGTGCCCTTCCTCTCAAAATCGACGGGCATCCCGCTCGTGGACATCGCGACAAGGGTGATGCTCGGGGAGAGCCTGGCGGAGCAGGGGCTGCCTGAGTGCGGACAGGTTTCTTCCGAAGACGTGTCTGGGAATTTGTCCTCGGAGATAATGCCAGAAAAGGGTCTTGCGGATTTTGTTCTTCCGGAGAAGGATTTTTGGTATGTGAAGGCTCCGGCATTTTCCTTTGAAAAATTAAACGGGATGGACGCCTACCTCTCGCCGGAAATGAAGTCGACGGGAGAGGCGATTGGGTACGACCGGAGTTTGAAGCGGGCACTGTACAAGGCCCTGCAGGCTTCCGGCATTAAGATGAAGGAGTACGGGACGGTCATGGTGACCCTCGCGGACGAGGATAAGGAGGAGGCGTTGCCGCTCATCCGGCGGTTTTACGAGCTGGGCTTCAATATTGAGGCCACGGTGGGGACGGGCACGTTCCTCAAAAAGCATGGGATACGGACGAGGATTCGCGGGAAGATCAGCGAGGGGAGCGACGAGATTCTGCGGTCGATTCAGGCAGGGTATGTGAGCTATATTCTCAATACGCGGGCCATTTTATCGGGAGTCCACTACCAGGACGGCGTGGAGATTCGGCAGTGCGCAATCCGAAACGGGGTGACGATGTTCACGTCGCTCGATACGGTGCGGATTTTGCTGGATGTGCTGGAGGATATTTCGCCTAGAATTGGGACTATATAAATATAATAGGAAGGAATTCGAAGAGAAAGGTTATAGAAGATGAATTATTCGTTTGATGAGGTTATGAAGTTTATCGAGGAGGAGGATGTGAAGTTCATCCGCCTCGCGTTCCGCGATGCATTTGGCGTGCAGAAGAACATTTCCGTGATGCCAGACGAGGTGAGGAAGGCATTTGGCGAGGGAACCCCGATCAATGCGCGGGAAATCGCCGGCTTCGAGGACTGCCCATTTGCCTCGCTGTACCTGAAGCCGGATCCGGACACGATGGCGATCCTGCCGTGGCGGCCGGACCACGGGCGGGTCCTCCGCATGTACTGCGGGCTTTACACGCCGGACGGCGAGGAGTACGCGGCGGACACGCGGATCATTTTGAAGCGGGCCGTGGCAGCGGCCAAGCGGCAGGGGATTGAGTTCCGTTTCGGGACGGAGATGGAGTTCTACCTCTTCCGGAAGGACGACGAGGGGAACCCGACGAAGATTCCCTACGACAACGCCGGCTACATGGACATCGCGCCCCTTGACAAATGCGAGAACGTGCGGCGGGAGATTTCGCTGACGATCGAACGGATGGGCCTCGTGCCGGAGCGGTCGCACCACGAGCGCGGCCCCGGCCAGAACGAGATTGATTTCCACTACGCGAAGCCTCTGAAGGCGGCCGACCAGATGATAACCTTCAAGATGGTTGTGTCGACGCTCGCCGACCGCTTCGGGCTTGCGGCGGACTTTTCTCCGATGCCGCTGCCCGGGAAGCCGGGGAACGGCTACCACATCAACCTCTATGCCGTGGATAAGGAAGGACAGGACGTCGTGACGCAGGCGGCCGCCGGCATCCTTGCGAGGATCCGCGAGCTCACCATTTTCCTCAACCCCACGGACGCCTCCTACGCGCGTCTTGGAAATGATACCGCCCCGGACAAGGTGGACTGGTCGAGCCGCGGGGAGAGCGAGCTTTTGTACGTGGAGACGAGGAACAACCGGACGCGGGCGGAGCTTCGCTCGCCGGATGCCGCGAGCAACCCCTACCTTGTATATGCACTCCTGATTCACGCCGGGCTGGAGGGAATCGAAAAGGGGCTGGCTCTCCCGGACGCTCTCGCGGAGGAGGCGCTTCTGCCTGCCTCGAAGAAGGAGGCGGCGAAGCTCGCCATGAAGAGTTCCTTTGTGCGCGAAATCGTCCCCGTGGGGATTTTGAAGAAGTATACAAATGGATAAGAGGGACGTTTATGCCAAGAAAGAATGACATATACCACTCCGTATTGATTGTGACTTCCTCGGAACCCTTCTATACGCTTGTCAAGCAATCACTGACGGGGGATTTTACGATTGAGGTCCGGAAGAGCGCGGCGACGGCCCGCCGCTGCATTCTGGAACGCTACTATGACATAGTCCTGATCAACTCGCCGCTGCCCGACGAGACGGGGGTGGAGCTGGCCATTTATGTGACGGAGCAGAGCAATGCCTCCGTCCTTTTGGTGCCCCCACAGGACATTTTCGAGGACATTTTACAGCAGGTGACGGACCACGGGATCTTTGTCGTGCCAAAGCCCTCACCGCGCGGGCGCATCGACAAGGCCGTCCGTTACCTCGTGGCCGTGCAGAACCGGATGCGTGCCCTGGAGAAGAAAATACAGACGGCGGAGGAGAAGCTCGAAGAGCTCCGCACGGTCTCCAAGGCGAAATGCCTCCTCATAGAGCAGCGGAAAATGACCGAGGACGAGGCGCACCGACTTATCGGGAAAATGGCCATGGATAACGGCATTTCCCGCGGCCGCGCCGCGCAGCGGATTCTGGACGATATGGACTGAAGGACAGCATTTGATGGATTATGAAAAAACCCTCGGCTCTTTAAGTTGGAGCCGAGGGTTTTTCCACCCATATGGGGAGCTGTTCCAAGTGCGGCGGCCCCTCTCCGTCACGGCTTCGCCGTGCCACCTCCCCCTGGAGGGGGAGGCAAGAGGAGCGGCGGGAGGACTCCCGCATAGCGACGAGCATATTCGTATATTTAAAGTTTATATCCGTTCTCCGTGAAGATTCTCTGGAGGGCGCGGTTGATGAGCTGGCGGATCTCGGGGATGTCCTGCTCGCTGCACTCGGTGGTGACGGAGAGGGTCATGGTCCCGCTGCCGAGCGAGACGATGCCGTTGTAGAAGGGACCGGCCAGGATTCTCCGGTCTTCCTCGGCCACTTTCGGGAGCTCCCGCGCAAGAAGCTCCTCGATTTCCTCGATGGGGTAGCTGGAGGAAATCGCGAACTGACAGACGTAGCGGGAATTTGTCTGGGTCATGTTCATGACGGAGACAATGTCCCGGTTGCTGAGCGTCACGATGTTGCTGTCATTGGTCTGGAGCTTTGTGAAGCGAAGGCCAATTTCCCGCACCTCCCCGTGGTAGGGGCCGCCGTCCGGGCCGGCCAGGTCAACGATGTCGCCGACATGGAAGGTTCCCTCGAAAACGATGGTGAGACCCGCGATGATGTCAGAGACGAAGTGCTGCGCGCCGAGGGAGACCGAGATGCCGAGCGTTCCGATGGCGGCGAGGATGACGGTCATGCTGATGCCGAGGTACGTGCTGGCGACGATGAGGAAGGAGAAGAGGGCCACGTACATGGTAAGGCTCCGAAGCAGCCGGCAAATGGTCCTTCCCTTAGAACCCACGAAGGTGCTGAGAATGGTCAGAAGGAGCCGTACCAGGATTACGTTCATAACGATCTCCCCAAGGAGAATCATGATCGCGGAGACGGAAAACAGGTTGAGCCCCTTTTCCCAGGTTCCCGAGGCGATGTAGTAATAGACGGAATTCTGCAAAAGCTGCGTCTTCAGATTCGCGATGGGAACCCGCTGGGTCAGATAGAGCATGACAATGATCTCCATCGTGATAAAGCCCAGCCTTTCCGGACGAATGGAGGAAAGGTACTGGTGGACGCCGCCCCAGACCGTCCGTTCCTTCTCCATCGACCGCCCGCGTCCTTTGTACCTGGCGTAGTATTCTTCGGTATAGTCCTTCAAGACAATCCAGGCCAGGATGGCATAGATCAGGAGGAAGAGAAGACAGCCGGTCAGCGCGGAGGTAAGCATGCCTGTGGAGGAGGAGGCTTTCCTCGTGGCATACAGCGCGACCATTTGCCTCGTGGTCTGCACGTCGTCCGGCGAGGTATAGGATGCCAGCTCGTACGAGGTGATGAAATAAGAGCTGTCTTCCATGCTGATGGTTTTAATCAGCGAACCGCTCAGGTCGCCTTCCGCAAGGCCGAGCACGGAAATGCCGCTTCCGACGTAGCTTTCCTTGCTGGAGGCGACAATTTTCTGTGTGTCAGGATCCGCGATGCAAAGAAAAGCATTCGGGCCGGAAAGGTTCTTCAGGATCGTTGTCGTTATATCGGATACCTCGTCGTTCCAGAGGTCGGCGTCGATGGAAATGAGCATGGCTCCATAGAGGGACGGGTCAGAGGAATCCTGAATTCGTATACCGACGCGGACCTCGTTGAGGCCGGTGACCTCGTCCGTCTCCGCGTCATGCACGATGCTCGGAACGCCACGAAGAATCCGGCGGAAATCATAGGTCGACGATTTGGCATTTGTGCCGAGCACAAGGCCGATCATATCCCCGCTGCTGACGGTCTCCCGGCCATTTGCATCATACAGCGTGATGGAGGAGGCGGAGATGGTGTCGGCCAGCGTTTCCAGAACGGAGCTGTCCCGCAGCTCGGGATAGTTGTTGAGGAGCTCCGCGATGTTGGAGCCGTATTCGAGATAAATGTTCTTGAAGCGCAGGGAATTTTGGCGGATGCGGTCAGTATAGAGCCGAAGGCTGTCGTCGAGGACCTGGAGCCGCTCCTTGCCCTTCACGGTGTCGTCATAGAGGTCGTTCAGCGCGTAGACGAGAAGGCCGCTCAGAAAAATGAGGATGGCCCCGATTACGCCGCAGAGGGTCGCGAAACTTTTGACGCGGTGAGGCGTATACCGCTCCTCCAGGGAGGGCGTCAGCGCGTTATTTGCAATGAAATAGTAGAGCGAGAAGCCGGTCACGAGGAGGGCCGCCAGAAAGAGGACCAGGGCGGCAAACATGTACGTGGAGTGGCTGAGGGCCTGGACGTACAGGTTGGGCTCCATGGTCATCAGGACGACGGTCCCATGGATGATGGGGACGCTGCATTTGACATAGCGGAAGGTGCCATTTGACAGCGTGAGCGTTCCGTATTCATAGGCATCCGTATCGCCTGTCTCAAGGGAAACGTCCGGATTCTCCGTATTTGCAAAGGTTTCGTTGAGGGCTTGGAAGACGTCGTTGCTGTAGAGGATGGTCTGCCCGCCCTCCGCATCGGGATCCTCTTTCGCGCAAAAGGCGTAAACGTCGTAGGCGGCCTCGGCCTTTTGGAGGATGCCGGGGATATCGACCGCCTCCTCCAGGTCCTTCTGTAGATCGGCGTTCTCGTACCATTCAAGGTAATAGTAATGCGGGAGGATCCGGCTGTATACGATGAGCGCGTCGGAATTTTCTGGGGACGTAAATAGCCCCCGCCTTGCGGTGAAGAGGTCCGCGGAGAGGCCGTACTTTTTGTCAATCCCGCCGGGAACCGTCATTTGCCCGTCCTCGATCTTGACGACGGCCCCGTTGCTGTAGAGGGAGATGGCCTCGTCGCCCTCTCTCTCAACGATATCGCGCAGGGCCAGGGCGGAGAGCGTGGCGTTCACGGCGTAGCGCTCGCGGACGCGCTTTTCCATGGCTTTCCAATTGGTCGTGATATCGTCCAGCGTCTGCTTTATATGCTCGGTGTTCAGTGATTCCTCGCCGGCCTGCCGTTTGGAGAGGATGGCGGCGTGGTTCTGCATCATGATGATCCAGCCGAAGGCGATGACAAATGCGACGGCCAGGAGGCTGGTCAGGAGGATTTTTTTCCAGGTTGGTTTCATGGAGAGGCTCCTTTTTCGTTCGGTACTCTGCCCCTATCATACCAGTTTTTCAGGCATTTTTTCAATCCCAAAATCCCCATTATAGAGGTGGCAAATGGCCCGCTTCGTTACTGTTTCGGCGGTGGAAATCAGCCACAAAGCCCGATTTCGGGGGTGAGTGGCTGACAGGAGGCTTCCTTGTGGCGGCGGAAATCAGCCACAAAGCCAGATTTCGGGGGTGTTTGGCTGATGAGAGGCTTCCCGGTGTGCATCGCTTCCCTTGACTTTCGGGGGGATTGCTTCTATGATGGAGGGAACGAAGGGAGGAGATAGGGAGATGAGTTTTGAGATTGTTTTACATGAGCCGGAACAGCCGGGGAATACCGGGGCGATTGGGCGCACCTGCCTCTGTGCGGGCGCGGGCCTGCACCTTATCCGGCCCCTCGGGTTCTCTACAGATGAGAAGAGCGTCCGCCGCGCGGGACTTGACTACTGGCCGCGCCTTCGCGTGCGCGAATATGACAACCTGGAGGCCTTTTTTGCCGCCCACCCCGGGGCCCGCGTCTGGTACCTCACCACGAAGGCGAGGAAGACCATCGCCGAGGGGGATTACCGCGACGGTGATTTTTTGATGTTCGGAAAGGAGAGCGCCGGCCTTCCCGAGGAGCTTCTAACCAAGCACCCCGAGTTCTGCGTCCGCATCCCGATGGCGGCGGGCGAGCGCTCCCTCAACTTGTCAAATGCGGCCGCCGTAGCGCTCTACGAGGCCCTCCGCCACACCGGCTACGCCGGCCTCGAAACCCAGGGGGAGCTGCACCGGCTCTCGTGGGAATAAAATGCGAGGCCTGCCTGGAGGAAAGTTAAGCTTAAATTCCCCTAAAAGGCATTTTGAGCTTAAAATGCGAGGCTTGCCCGGAGAAAAGTTAAGCTCAAATCTCCGAAAAAGGCATTCTGAGCTTAAAGTGTGTGTTCTGCCCGGAGAAGGCAGAGGTTCGGCTTTCGCCTCCCTCTACCCAATTAAAAAAGGCCCCCCGAAGGGGGCCGACGATGTTAAACTTCCTTCTCCTGGGTTTCGATGGTGGGGTCGGGGCTGGTTGTCAGCACGTCCACCTGGTCTAGACGAATGATTTCAATCTCTGCCTGTTCATAGCTTTCCTTCTTCATGGTTGATCCTTTCTTATAGATTTTTCCTAGGTAATTGCAAAACTCGCGAAGCCGCATAAATCCTGCATCCTCTTCGCTAAAAAACAAAACAACTCCTCACTGAATTGTGGTAA